>CAZWKM010000025.1:4966-12478 GCA_964634165.1 uncultured Pirellulales bacterium
ATATGCTCGCCTGCCATATAGGTATTATTCACGACATACAGGGGCCGAGCAACACTATCACATGTGCTGAAGCGGCTGCGCATCTGGCGGTAGGCGAAGCGACGCAGATTATCGCCCGCGGCGACGCTGTCTACGCCCTGGCCGGCGGCGCTGAAGCAAAGGTCAATCCGATAGTTATGATTCGCCAGTGCCTGCTGAAAAGGACTACCAGCGAAAACAACAACAGCCCCACTACAGCGTGCAGGCCTTTCGACGCCGATGCCAGGGGCGCGGTTTTCGGGGAAGGAGCCGGGATAGTTGTATTGGAAAAGCTGGAGAACGCCCGGAGGCGAGGTGCAAAAATTTATGCCGAAGTAGTTGGGGTCGGGCACAGCAATAATATCAATCCGGCGTATGAGTGTCTTGAGCCGGACGGCTATGGGTTACAAATAGCAATAGAAAAAGCAATGGCAGATGCACAGATTCAGCCGGAGGATTTGGACCTGATTATTCCGCACGGGACGGGGATAGCCGCCGATGACTTGGCTGAAGCAAAAGCAATCGAGGCGGCCCTTGGCGAAGCAGCAACAAAGTCGGCAGTCTGGCCGACAAAAAGTATGCTCAGTAACACAGGCGCCGCAAGCGGAGCGCTTGACGTTATCGCTGCAGTTTGTGCAATGACCGAGAGTAAGATACCGGCTGCGAAAAATTGCGACAGAAAGCCCGATGGCTGCAATTTGAATATTGTGAAAGAGCCAGAGCAGAAAAAAATCCGCTATGTACTCTGCTGCAGTTATACATACGGCGGACAAACAGCGGCGCTTGTGCTAAAAAACTTTGACGGCGAAATGGTGAGTTAAATGGCTGAGAAAGAGACAATCGAGCGTGTGGTAATAACCGGAATGGGTCTTGTCTGTCCTCTGGGCCACGATGTAGAGACTGTCTGGCAGGCAATGTTAGCAGGCAAGAGCGGAGTGGCCAAAACCACCATTTTCGACGCTTCGACGTTCCCTACCACCTTCAGTGCCGAAGTTAAAGATTACGACTTTGCAAAATATACGAAAAATCCGGAGCTGCACAAAGACAGTAATCGAGGCTCCGGGTTTGCCATCGGCGCAGCAGTCCAGGCCTGCAAACAGGCGGGGATTGATATCGAAACCGACAAGTCGGCCGACGGAATAGACCGCAGCAGATTAGGGATTTACCTGGGGGCAGGCGAAGGCTCTGTTGACAATGACATATTCTTCGGCGCTATCGTGGACGGCTGGGACACAGACAAAAGCGAAATGGACTGGGGACGGTGGGCAGAGGTGGCTCTCAGCAGGATGAGACCAATGCGTGAGCTTGAGCAGGAGCCGAATATGCCGGCTGCTCATATCGCAATGCTCACGGGCGCACGCGGGCCGACAAGAAGCTGCCTTACCGCCTGTGCAGCGAGCACCCAAGCCGTCGGCGAAGCAATGATGATAATCCGCAGAGGCAATGCCGACGTAATGATTGCAGGCGGTGCGCATTCGATGATACACCCGTTAGGTCTTACGGGCTTTAACCGTCTTACCGCCATATCGACAAGAAACGACAGTCCCGAGACAGCATCAAGGCCGTTCTCAGCCGGCAGGGACGGTTTCATCCTCGGTGAAGGGGCAGCAATGTTAATTCTCGAATCGCAGAATTCGGCGAAAAAGAGGGACGCCGAAATCTTAGCTGAAGTTATCGGCTACGGCAGCAGTTCCGATGCATTTAGAGTTACTGATATGCACGATGAAGGCAGAGGTGCAATCCAGGCGATGACCGCGGCACTTGCCGATGCCGGCATTAGCGAAAGGCAGGTAGATTACATAAGCACGCACGGCACAAGCACGACGGAAAACGACTCGATAGAGACCAAAGCAATCAAAGCGGTTTTTAAAGAAGAGGCGAAAAATATTCCTGCCAGCAGTGTCAAGAGTGTGCTCGGCCACCTAATCGGGGCGGCCGGGGCGGCTGAATTGATTACCTGCGTTCTGGCAATAAGAGATAATATCGTTCCGCCGACAATGAACCTAAACGACCCTGACCCTGAGCTTGACCTGGATTACGTGCCTAATGAGCCGAGAAAAATGCCGGTCAATATCGCGATGAACGAGTCTTTCGGATTCGGCGGACAGAATAACGTGGTAATTATTAAAAGATACGAATAGAATTAAAAACTAATCGCAATACGCGATACGCACGACGCAATACGAACTATGATTGATATTAAGCAAATACGGGAAAATCCGGAAAAGTTTAAGAAAGCCTGCAAAGATAAATGCTTTGACGTGAATATAGACAAATTGCTCAAAGTGGACTCGGCGCTTAGGGACCTAAAGAAACTACTTCAGGACAACGCTACTTACGAAAATATGGTTCAAAAGGAAATCCCAACGCTCTCAGGAGAAGAGAGGCAATCTAAGATAGAGACACTGTCAAATTTAAAGCAGGACGACGTTGAATGGAAAAAAAATATCAAGAAACTCCAACCGGAATTTGATGCGCTTATGTTAGAGGTGGCGCAGCCGGCTGACAAGGATGTGCCGACCGGTAAAGATGAGACTGAAAATGTTGAGATAAGAAGAGAGGGCAAAGTAAGGAAGTTCGATTTCGAGCCGAAAGACCACGTACAATTGGGTCTGGCTCTGGGCATTATAGATATCGAACGAGGCGTTAAATTAGCAGGGACGAGAAACTACTTCCTAAAAGGCGACGGGGCACTGCTGCACTGGGCTGTTCTGCGGTTCGCAATGGACTTTATGGTTAATAAAGGGTATGTCCCGTTTTCGGTGCCGGTACTTATGAAAGATGAGACAATGACAGGCACCGGTTTTTTCCCGGGCTCCGAAGACCAGACATACCAAATGGAAAAAGACCAGCTCAATCTCTCAGGGACCGCTGAGGTGCCATTGACGGCTTACCATATGGGCGAAATATTAAACGCCGAAGAGCTGCCGTTAAAATATGTGGGACTGTCGAGCTGCTTTAGACGTGAAGCAGGAGCGGCGGGCAAAGACACGTATGGACTTTACAGAATCCATCAGTTTGACAAGATCGAGCAGGTAGTTATCTGTAAAAACAGTGTCGAGGAAAGCAACAAGTTCCACGATGAGATTTTGGCCAACGCCGAGCAGGTAATGCAGGCGCTGGAGTTGCCCTACCGCATTGCCAACGTATGTACCGGCGATTTAGGTCGTGGACAGGTGAAAAAATACGACATCGAAGCATGGATGCCCTCGCGCAAAAATTACTGCGAGACGCACAGCGCAAGCAAACTCTACGACTTTCAGGCAAGGCGAATGAACCTTCGTTACAAAGACCCCAAAACGAAGAAAAACGTCTTCTGCCATACTCTGAACAACACCGTAATCGCCTCACCGAGAATACTCATCCCCCTTCTGGAGCTTTACCAGAACGCCGACGGCTCAATAACTATACCAAAAGTGCTCCAGCCATATATCGGCGGGAAGGAAAAAATAACAAAAAGTTAAATCTTGGGATTTGACTGAACATAGGTTGTATGGGAAGTCTTGGATTAGGAGGTTTAAAATGAATCGTCACTTAAAAATGCTTATTTACGGCGTATCTATCATACTTCTGACCGCCGGATGCGCTCGCGAAGCTGCTGTTCCGGTTAGTGAAGGCTACATTACAACAAAAGAAAAAGAGTGGCTGGAAAAGGCTTATCGATATGACAGGAACGGCTGGATCTTTCTGCATATTGAAGGAGAGCCTTTTGAAAGAGGGTTCCAACGAGGTTACTTAACCGCCAATGAAATTGATGAATTATTAAAAACAATGGCTTATATTCTAAAGTTTGAGACCGCCAAAGACCTTGATTTTTTCGTTGAAGCAGCCGCTAAACTTTTCAAGGGAAAAGTTTCAAAAGAGTATATTAAGGAAATGAAGGGGATGGTGGCAGGGATGGAAAAAGCAGGGAAAACAATGACTTTTGAGGAGATGCTTTTTCTGAACGGGTTTATCGATATCTGCTGGTACTGGTGGCCTAAGGAAAAAAAATCGATGGAGCCCGGTTGCAGTGCTTTTATTGCCACCGGAGAGGCCACCGCAGATGGCAAAATTGTTATGGCCCATAATACATGGTCAGGCTATGCAGATGCTCAATTTTGTAATATTATCGTGGACATTGCCCCCGACAAAGGTCATCGAATCCTGATGCAATCCTGGGGTCCTTTGATATATAGTGGTACGGATTTTTTCATCACTTCAGCAGGTTTAGTCGGTACAGAAACTACTATTGGAGGTTTTAGAGGATTCGATCGAAAGGGAACTCCTGTTTTTGAAAGGGCCAGGAAAGCAATGCAGTATGCAAACAACATTGACGAATGGACGGATATAATGATAAAGAACAATAGCGGCGCCTATGCCAATTCCTGGCTGTTGGGGGACATTAAAACTAATGAGATTGCACGCCTTGAGCTGGGCTTAAAACATCACAGTTTTGAGAAGAAAACAACCGGATACATTTCAGGCTCAAATGTTACGGATAATATAGAAATTTTGAGAGAGGAGACCACTGCTCCTTACGATGATATAAGAAATGGTCGTGTAGCTCGCCGGGAACGCTGGAAACAGCTTATGAAAGAACACTATGGAAAAATTGACACTGAAATTGCCAAACGAATGCTGGCTGACCATTATGATATGTATTTGGAAAAAGAAAATCCATGTTCCAGAACAATATGCGGCCACGCTGAATTGGATGATGGAAGTATTCCGGGTGGTTGGGGTGCTTATGTTCCAGGAGGAGCGCTTGACGGAAAAGTGGTTGACTCTAATTTAGCAAAGAATTGGCGGTTTTGGGCAAAATGGGGAAGCTCCTGCGATATTGGTTTTGATGCTAAGGAGTTTTTAGAAAAACACACTCAGTATGACTGGCTACAAGGATACTTAAAAGATTTACCTGCCGAGCCCTGGACCATTTTTCCTCTTAAGGAAAAGGAATAATTTTGCATTGGGGACGAATTTATAACTTGTGTCTTGCCTCTTGAGTCTGTAGTCTTTTTGCAGTGGATGTTATTGCAGGCTAACACCTAACTTTAAGGACACCTTCTGCAGCTTCTTATCCAATGTCCAAAATGCAATTCCCGTCAGAACCGCAGAGGCAAGCAGGTGAGCGTCAACATAGCCGATTCCTCTGCCCATAAGCCGATTACTTTCAACAAATTGCAAAACCTCTTCATGCTCTGCTTGTTTTGCCATAGGAAGAGAGTGCAGCAGGGAAAGTATCTCAGCCCGATTCTTAAGATTTCCACAGGCCAGCTCACCAATGATAAATGGATGGCAAACAACTCTTCCATCATTTAGTAGAATCTCAAGGTCGGAATTGCCGGCACGCAAGTGTGAAACCCACACAGAACTATCAACCAGGACCATATTATCTACCTCTGCTTCTTCTGCGGGGTATGGGTTTTAATTTCTTTTCAGTTCCGCCCAATATGGCAAGTCTTTTGCTGCTCTCAAAAGCGATTAAGGCCTCTAAGCCAAGCCTGACTAAAGAAGTCTTTTCCTTAACTCCGGTTAATTTTGACGCTTTACCTATCAATTTATCATCGATATTTAATGTGGTTCTCATTATCAATTCCTTAAAATGTGTAAATATATGTATTATCGTATGTATCATTATGTATAATAAATGCATATTTGTCAAGGGCTTTTTTTATTTTTTTTGAGCCCAACGTCTTGATTGACCCGTTGAATCTACGAGGTCCGCATTCACTTTTGATAAAATTGGTCTATCCTTCAGAGAATGTCAAGATTTACGCCTTTTGGGCCTCAAAATTAGTCCCGCCTGAGGCGGATTTATAACTTGAGTCCTGGGTCTTGTGTCTGTAGTCTGTTTTGCCATGGACGAAATACAGCGAAAATTAGCTTTGATTGACAAGCAGCTCGCCGGGGGCCTCGCAAATTCTCATAAGCAAATTATAAGTACGGCCCCCCTACTGTTTGTAGTTGTAGGTTTAATCGCAGGCATTCTGCTCCAAAGCACACTCGGCTTATCAGTCTGGCTGTGGCTGATATTGCTTGCTCTTTGCGCAATGGCGGCGGTTGCATTTTTTGTCATTCAAAACCAAAAACAAAAATTTCCTTCGTACATAATTGCATATACGGCTTTTGCTTGTTTTGCCTGTCTTGGTGCGATTCGGCTGACAAGCTATTATCAGCCAAAAGCCAATGATGTCCGTAATTTTGTCGGTGATAAGCGGATGCTGGCAACGATTCGTGGGCTAATTGTTACTGAGCCGTATGTTAACCAAAATCGGGGGTGGGAATTTGCAAAGTTTAAGTACACTGACCCTGCCAGCAGTTTTTACCTAAAGATGGAGAAGATAAAAACTATTGACGACTGGGCAGAGGCAAGCGGGACGGTACGAGTGCAGGTTGCCGAATCTGTGCTGGACTTGAAAGCAGGCGATTACATAGAGGCATACTGCTGGCTGGACAGATTCAAAGAGCCCACTAATCCGGGTCAATTCGATACAGCGAGGTATCTGGCGCGGAAAAATGTTTTTATCGCAGCTTCCGTACAATCACGGGAGGGCATTAAATTATTAGAAAGCGGCTCTGCGGGTATCTTTACAAAGATAAAAAGAAAATTAAGGGAAACAAGCACGCAGGCATTAGTGGGCAATCTGTCGCCGGAAGATAGAAACCGGGGTTTGCTCGAGGCACTGCTGTTGGGCTATAGAAGGAATATCGACGATGAGACTTATATGGCCTTTCGCAAAACGGGTCTGCTGCACTTTATAAGTCTTTCGGGACTGCATCTGGGAATTTTAATAGGGATTATCTGGTGGCTGTGCAAGACAGTCGGTTTGATGAAGCCCGCCAGAGCAACTATTTGCATAATTGCGATTGCCGTCTTTTTGTTGATTGTCCCGCCGAGGCCACCGACGGTAAGGGCTGCTATTATCGGTTGGGTTTTCTGCGCATCATTTTTCTTTCGCCGCAGGCACAATCCAGTCAACACATTATCGTTAGCGGCAATCATCCTATTACTCATAAGGCCAACGAATTTATTCGAGGCCGGCTGGCAACTGTCGTTTGCATCGGTCCTTGGACTTGTGCTTTTTTGCGAGCGAATCCACTTCTTTCTATATGAAAAAATAACAGGTCTACCCTGGGGTAAGAAAACTCCAAAAACAAGGCCATTTTTCCGCATAATTTCGAGGCCGGGGCCATATTTATTGAGATTATTTTCTACAAGCCTTACAGCTTGGATGTCCGGTGCCGGCATTCTGCTGTATCACTTTTACACGATTAGTCCCCTTACATGTATCTGGGCGGCAGTTGTTTTTCTACCGGTGGCTCTGATTTTGACTGTTGGATATTTGAAAATAGTTCTGTCTTTACTGCTGCCGAGTGCAGCAGCAGTGCTGGGCGTAATAGTAACAGGATTAGCCGATTTCCTGATTTGGGTGGTAAGGCTCATCGCACATTTGGACATTTCACAAATACTTATAGGTCACGTACCACCTGCACTAATAATTTTGTATTACT
>CAZWKM010000026.1:0-8819 GCA_964634165.1 uncultured Pirellulales bacterium
GGGACGTGCAGGAGCGTATGCCAAACAGATGCGATTAAGGTCGAGTGATAATGCCAAAGCTGACCATAGACAATCGTGAGGTTGAAGTCGATAACGGCGCTACGATTCTTGATGCCGCCGGGAAACTAAGAATCGAAATTCCCACGATGTGCTTTCGCAGTGGCTATAAGGCATCAACCAGTTGTATGGTGTGCCTGGTCAAAGTCAACGGCTCGGACAGGCTTGTGCCGTCCTGCGGAACTATTGCGCAGGATGGTATGCGCGTTGAGAGCGACTCTGAGGAAGTCCGGCAGGCAAGAAGGGCGGCTTTGGAATTGCTGCTGAGCGACCATCTGGGCGACTGCATCGGGCCCTGTCAAATCACCTGTCCCGCCCGGATGAATATTCCATTGATGATTCGGCAGATTGCAGAAGGTTCGCTTCGCGACGCAATTGCCACCGTCAAGAAGGATATTGCGTTGCCTGCTGTGCTGGGAAGGATTTGTACAAAGCCCTGCGAACGAGCATGCAGGCGGGTGGCCTTCGATGAGGCGGTTTCAATTTGTCTCTTGAAACGCTACGTAGCCGACATCGACCTGCAATCTGCAAACCCGTATTTGCCGCCTTGCAAACCCGGACAAGATAAGCGCGTGGCTATTGTCGGGGCCGGACCCGCAGGATTGGCTGCCGCTTATTATCTGACGCAGGATGGCTTCCCTTGCACCATCTTTGATGAGCACGAATCCGCCGGGGGCGGACTGCGATATGCCGTCTCTGAAGGGCAGCTTCCGAGAGACGTGCTGAATAAGGAAATCGCTTTGATTATGAAACTGGGCGTGCAGTTTCAGGGACAGACACGAATAGGGACTGCCTTATCGATGGAAGATTTACGCACCGACTTTGATGCCGTGTTCATCGCGGTTGGAGCGCTAAAGGTAGGTGGCTCCGTGTGGATGGGACTTGAAACAGGCCCAAATGGTATCGCAATAAACCGCAAAACTTATGAGACGAATCTGCCGGGCGTATTTGCAGGTGGCGACGCCGTTCGCAAGCGAAGACTCACCGTCAGGGCAGTGGCGGACGGAAAGGAGGCGGCTGTATCTATCACTCAGTATTTGTCCGGCCGGACACTAACAGGAGCAGCCAAGCCGTTTAACACGCATATTGGCAAACTCCGGGATGGCGAGATAGAAAAATTCCTGGCCGGCGCCAGTAAAGCCCCGCGGCGAACACCGGCACAAGAGGATTACGGCTTCACCGATGAGCAGGCTCGCGAAGAGGCGGCTCGTTGCTTGAATTGTGATTGCCGAAAGGCCCAAACCTGTAAATTAAGGCAATATGCACAAGACTACGGCGCCAGGCCAGCCCGCTACAAGGGTGAACGACAGGCCTTTGTTCAGCTCACTTCACACCCCGATGTAATTTACGAGCCCGGAAAGTGTATTGACTGCGGACTTTGCATACAAATCGCTTCTGAAGCCGGCGAAAAACTTGGGCTCACCTTCATAGGCCGAGGATTTGACGTTCGCGTCGCCGTCCCTTTTGGCCGCTCAATTGCTGATGGTCTCAAGCATGTCGCCGGCAAATGCGTAGCCGCTTGCCCAACGGCAGCGCTGGCATTTAAGTTAAATCGTGAGTGGTGAGTACTTAATTAACCAATCACCAATTAACTAATCAACTAATTAACTAATCCTCTACTTGCCTTTGCGCCCCATCCAGGGACATGAATTCTTCTGAGGACAATTCGCGCAGCCGTGTTTGGTTGAAAACAGAGGCAGGACGACGAACGCGTCAAGAGCAAATACAACAAGCAGAACCAATAGCGGCCAGGAGAAGCTGCGTACGACAAGGCCGGCGCCGAACAAAATCGGTATGAACCACAGCGGCACAATGACGGGGATGTGCTTTTTGAACTTCTCCTTGAAGTGGCCGCTGTCCTTTTTCTCTCGAAGCTTCGCAGCAATGCGCCCGTATCCGCACGGGCAGGTCCTGCCGTTCCAGCGCGGGCAGTAGGGACACAAAAATATCATAATCCAGAATGCCCCGGCCACACTGTACGTCACGTACGCACTCGCCGCAATCCATCCCCATGCCGGGTCCTCGAAGCCCACAGCGAAAATGGCAGCTCCCAGCACGGTCATAGCTATGTAGGGAACGTTGTTGACAAACTCTTGGGCGCAAGAATATTCATGTAAAGGCCGATAGTCTTTATTGTTTGATACTTTTTCATTCATAATTGAGTAAATCCTTTGCCCTGTTAGCTATATCAGCTATACGACGCTTCGTTGCAGGCGGCTTACCTTTTTACACGGTTGTATTAGCAATATCCAGGTGTCGGAAATTATTCAATCCGCCTTGCCGGAGACAAGATACCGGAATTACAATTAAAATAGCAATTATATACCTGATTATCAACAGATATATAATAATTTGTAGAACTTTAAACAGCTATTGACATTCGAACTAAAATGTTGTATATGTGTACCTGTGAAAATTTACTGTTATTTTTGGAGGAAATTTTATGGAACCGCGCAGAACAATTAGACACTATTTCCTGTTAGTTGCCTTTGGGCTCGGACTATGTGTAGCAATGGGTTATTACGGTGCCGCTGAGGCGGCGGATTGGCCCAACTTCCGGGGACCAAATCACAACGGCATATCGAACGAAACCGGCTGGAGCGCAACCTGGCCAGAAAACGGGCCGAAAGTCTTGTGGAAAAAGTCGATTGGAACCGGATTTTGTTCGATTGCTGTGAGTAATGGCTGCGCCTACACAATGGGCAACATCAAGGATAACGATATACTCTATTGCTTCGAGGCCGATACCGGCAGACAAATATGGAAGAAATCCTATCCCTGTCCTTTATTTAAGGAAAACCACGAAGGCGGCCCCGCCGCGACACCAACGGTAAGCGGCGACTCGGTTTACACCTTCAGCAAAAATGGTGATGCCATCCGTTTCAAGGCAGCGACGGGCCAAATAGTCTGGCATAAGAATCTGACGAAGGAATTTGGCACCAAACCGCCCACCTGGTACTTTGCCGGCTCGCCGTTTGTGGCAGGCGACATTGTCATTTATAATGCGGGCAGTGCAGGTGTCGCTCTTAACAAGGCAGACGGGAGTTTAGTGTGGAAAAGCGGGACCACTGCACCCGGCTACGCTACCGCAGTGCCTTACACTTCGAACGGCCAAAAGTGCGTGGTGATATTTGCCTCCAGGGAAATCCTCGGGATGGTGGCAGCGACAGGGAAGATAATCTGGCGGCATGAGTGGAAAACTCGCTACGACGCCAATATTGGAAACCCTATCATTTCAGGTAACACAGTATTCGTTTGTACCGGATATAACAAGGGCTGCGCGCTTTTGAAAATCGAGCAGGGAAATGTTACTGAGATTTGGCGCAACAAAAACATGCGCAACCATTTCAACAGCTCCGTGCTTTGGCAGGGATATATTTACGGCTTCGACGATGCGAAGGAGCTGAGATGTTTGGATTTTAAGACCGGGCAGATGAAGTGGTCAAAGGGGGGACTTGGCAAAGGAAGCCTTATGGTCGCCGACGGTAAGCTGATTATCCTTAGTGAAAGGGGCAAGCTGGTAACCGCACCGGCTTCGCCGGAAGGCTTCGAAGAACTCTCATCGGCGCAGATTCTGACCGGCAAGTGCTGGACCGTGCCGGTCCTGGCAAACGGCAGAATCTACGCACGCAACGCCGTAGGAGATTTGGTTTGTGTCGATGTCAGCGGCAAAAACTAAAAAACTATCTCAAATTCTTTTGCAAAGGTTTGTGAGTATGTTAAGAACAATTAAGGAATATCTACTTGCAGCAGTCTTTGGCCTCGGACTATGTTTAACTGGGGTGGGCCATTACAGTACCGCTGAAGCGGCGGATTGGCCACAATGGCGAGGGGCCAATCGCGATGGAATATGCACTGAGACCAGCCTGTTTATGAGTTGGCCCGAGGGTGGACCGAAGCTTTTGTGGGAAATCACGGGCCTTGGGAAAGGATATTCCAGTCTCACAATAGTTGACGGCAGGTTCTATACAATGGGCGACGTCCGACTCGAATCCGAAAAAGTGCAATGTGTTCTTGCCTACGACCTGTCCACACGCAAACGGTTGTGGGCAGCCAAAGTAGGGCCGACACATAGCGATGGCCCCCGTTGCACACCGACTGTCGATGACGGTCTTATTTATGCAATAGGCACGGATGGTGATTTAGTGTGTGTCGACGCGGATACTGGCACAGTACGTTGGCAAAAGAATTTCCAGAGTGACTTAGGCGGCGGGAAAAACCCAGGCTGGAAATTCAGCGAATCACCGCTCATCGATGGCGACAAACTATTATGCACACCCGGCGGCCGCAGCGCCGTCATCGTAGCGCTCAATAAAAAGACCGGAGAACTTATTTGGAAATCTTCTATGCCCGACATCGGTCGAAGAGGAAAGGACGAGGCGGGCTATTCGTCCATCGTCGTCGCCCAGGCCGGCGGCATCCGCCAGTACGTCCAGCTGACGAACAAGGGATTGATAGGGGTCGCTGCAAAAGACGGCAGTTTCCTCTGGGGATATAACAAAATTGCAAACCGGACAGCTAATGTTTCGACCCCTGTCGTTCACGGAGAATACGTATTCTGTTCTACCGCTTACAGCACCGGCAGCGCACTGCTCAAGCTGACCGCTGCAGGCGATAGTGTCAACCCCGCCCCTGCGGCAGGGGTCGGGGTCAGCGCCGAAGAGGTTTACTTCCTCAATGCCCGCACTTTTCAGAACCATCACGGCGGCTTCGTCCGAATCGGCGACTATATCTACGGCGGCCACGACCACAACAAGGGCAAGCCGACCTGCATCGAAATGAAGACCGGAAAGGTGATGTGGCAGCAAGACCAGCCGGGTGGTGGCTCGGCTGCCGTGCTTTACGCCGACGGCCACTTGTACTTCCGCTACCAGAACAACGTCGTGGCACTTATCAAGGCAAATCCTCGCAGATACAATCTCAAGAGTACATTTACGCTCCCCAAACGCCAGGGTATGAGCGGCCCCGGCTGGGCACATCCCGTCATCGTCGACGGCAACCTCTATCTCCGCCACGCAGACGTTTTGTTGGTCTATGATATCAAGGCCGAATACCGCCGAGCATCCCAATAGCGTATGTCCTGTACGCTTGACATTATCCGCTTCCGCACCTATTAGGCATGAGCCTATGCTGAATAGGCGCGGAATTAAAATATTGACCTTTCACGAAAGGATAGTATAATTCCGCCGAATGATGAGCGATGAGTAATTAAACAGGATTGCTGAAAGTCCGGCCCCTGGACGGGATGAGAGTGCAGTGTTATAAAAGGATGTAAATATGATAGAGGTTAAGGAGCTTCGACGAAGTTTTGGGCCGATTGTTGCCGTTGATGGTATATCGTTCAATGTTGAAAAGGGAGATGTACTCGGTTTTCTCGGCCCTAATGGGGCAGGCAAGACCACCGTAATGAGAATACTCGCTTGTTTTCTCAGGCCCGACAGCGGTACCGCCAGCGTCTGTGGGTATGATATCTTGCGCAGCCCAGTCCGGGTTAGGCGGTCGCTCGGATATCTCGCAGAGAATGCGCCGGCATATAACGAGATGACGGTAGGGGCGTTTTTGAAATTTGTTTGCGATGTCAGGCGGATTACCGGCGCGAAGCGTAAGCAGTCACTCGACCGTATTGTTCCGATGTGTGCCATTGAATCTGTGTACCATCAGACGATTGAGACGTTGTCGAAGGGATATCAACGCCGCGTGGGCCTCGCCCAGGCATTAATTCACGACCCTGATGTCCTTATTCTCGATGAACCTACTGACGGCCTGGACCCTAATCAAAAACACGAGGTTAGAAAGCTCATAAATGAGATGGCAAAGGATAAGAGTATTATCGTATCGACTCACATTCTCGAAGAAGTAGAGGCGGTGTGTTCGAGGACGATAATCATTTCCAGAGGACGGATGCTGGTAGATTCAACACCCGAGAAGTTAAAGCAAAAGTACCACTGTACCCTGGATGAAGTTTTCCGTAAGATTACGAAAGCCAAAGTCGCTTAGGTGGCACAGGCTTCCAGCCTGTGAAAACACGGCCAGGATGGCCGTGCCACAACCAATTACCAATTACCAAACGTAGGAGCACAAAAATGCACAGCTTTTTGGCAGTGTTCAAAAGGGAGCTAAAAAGTTATTTTACGACCCCGTTGGCGTATGTATTTCTTGTTATTTTTCTGTTCTTTTCCGGCTATCTGACATTCAAACAGGGCTTTTATGAAATGCGCCAGGCCGATATGCGGGCGTTTTTTATGAATTTGCCCCTGCTGTTTGTTTTTATGGTCCCTGCAACAGCGATGCGCCTGTGGGCTGAAGAACGCAAGGTCGGCTCGATTGAGCTTCTGCTTACTTTGCCCATTACAGTAACACAGGCGGTCTTGGGAAAGTTCTTGGCAGCCTGGCTTTTCCTGGCGATTGCTTTGGCTTTAACTTTCCCTATGGCCATTACCGTTTGTTACCTCGGCGACCCCGATATCGGCTTGATAATTACAGGTTACATCGGCAGCTTGTTGATGGCCGGAGGATTTCTCGCTATCGGCTGTTTCTTTTCGGCGGTCAGCAAGAGCCAGGTTATTAGTTTTGTACTCTCGGTCGTTGCCTGTGCCGTCCTTGTTTTTGCAGGTATGCCGACAACGCTCAATTATCTTTCGACTTTCTTACCTGCCGGTTTGGTCTCGGCAATAGAGAATATGAGTTTTCAGACGCACTTCGAGTCAATCCAGAAGGGCGTCCTGGAGTTTAAAGACCTTTCTTACTTCGTATTATTAATTGTTGGCTGGGTCGCTGCCGGCAGTATTGTCTTAAATGAAAGAAAGGCTGGCTAATGAACAGAACAATACGGGCAATTATTGGGGCGTTCTTGGTCCTGCTGATTACTTTCTGTGCCATAAGCATCTGCCAGAACATCGGCAGGTCGTTAAAGCTTGATGTTACCGACCAGAAGCTTTATACGCTTTCAGACGGGACCAGGGCAATCCTGGCTAAACTTCATCAGCCGATTAAAGCCAAGCTTTACTACGCAAAGACCGCCGCACTGAAAGGGCCCGACCAGATTAAGTATTTCAACAATTATTACGAGTTCGTCAGGGCGTTACTCGAAGAATATGTCGTCGCGGCCGATGGGATGATTGATTTGCAGGTAATCGACCCAAGGCCTTTTTCCGAGGATGAGCTCCAGGCATTGCGGTATGGCTTGACGCGGTTTTCCATAACCGAAGAGGAAAACTTTTTCTTCGGCCTGGTCGTGCAGACGCAGTTCGGCGTTGAAAAGGTTATACAGTTCTTTTCGCCGGACAGGCAGAATTTTGTCGAGTATGACATAAGCTCTTCTATAGACACCGCAATTACCCGTCAGAAAACCAGAATTGGTATAATGAGTTCGCTGCCGGTAATGGGTGATGACGTCAGCCCCTATATGGCCGAGATGATGCGCAGGCAGGGGCAACCGCCGAAGCCGCCCTGGACTATTGTTCAGCAGTTGCGCGCGAAGTATGAAGTCAAGACTGTTGCCACGGATGTGAATGATATTAACGATGTTGATATTCTGCTGATTATTCACCCCAAGGACCTGCCGGAACAGACGTTGTTTGCGATAGACCAGTACGTGCTAAAAGGCGGCAGAACGATTGTGTGCGTTGACCCTCATTGCATTGTCGATAGGCCGGACCGAACGGCGATGCAAATGCGGACACCTCCTTCCCAGAGTTCGGACCTCAACGTCCTTCTGCGGACCTGGGGTCTTGAGATGCCGCAGAACACCTTTGCTGGGGACAGAAATATCCTGGCAGACCCGAGGCGTATAACTCGAAACCCGAGGTCGGAGAAGATCATTGGTTACCTCGGGCTTACGCCGCAGCTTGACCCGGAGATTAGGCCGGAGGGTTGGCCGGGATGTTTCAATACCGACAATGTTATTACGGCCGAGCTTAACCAGGTCGAAGTTCTGTTCTCCGGTGTGTTGAGGGAAGTTGAGGATTCAAACGAGCCGGAAAGCAGTGCCGACATTGAGCGGACGCCGCTTTTTATGACGACCAACATGGGCAATAGCTGGAAGGTTACAAGTCCTTATGAGTTGATGATGCTGAATCCACAACGGCTTATGGACAGATTTATCCCCGGCACTGCGCCTGTACCAATGGGTTATCTGGTTACGGGTCGTTTTAAAAGTAGTTTCCCTGATGGTATTGAGATTGAGGTTGAGGCCGAGCAGGACTCTTCAGACAAACCAGAGGACCCGAATGATATTAAGAAAACTAAGAAGCGGATTAAAGGTCTGAAGGAGGCAGCGGAAGACTGTGCAGTGGCGGTTTTTGCAGACGTTGACTTTATAAGCGATATGCTGGCCTATGGCGATTCTTTCTTCGGCATCGGCAAGGTTATTGTTGGTGATAATAGTGCTTTAATGCTGAACGCAATTGATAAGTTGAGTGGGTCAGGAAATTTGATTTCAATCAGGTCCCGAGGAAACTTCAGGCGCCCCTTCACTGTTGTTGATAAAATAGAAGAGAAGGCAAAAGCTGAAACTGCCCAGGAAGTGAAAAATATTAACGCCCAAATTGCAGTCTTCCAGAGCGGGTTGCGCTCTATTCTAACTTCAGCAAAAGAGGGACAAGAAGAGGTCATCGGCGGTTCCATCATGCAGAAGAAGCGCGTGCTTGAATTGAAGATACATCAGGCACAGCGCGACTTGCGCGAAGTTAAGATGACCAGACGAGAGCGCATTGAGCATTTGGGTAATAAGCTGCGGAACTTTAATATGATTATGGCGCCGG
>CAZWKM010000026.1:8919-12384 GCA_964634165.1 uncultured Pirellulales bacterium
CGCATTGAGCATTTGGGTAATAAGCTGCGGAACTTTAATATGATTATGGCGCCGGCGGCGATACTGATAATTACTATAGTATTGGGTATCTATCGGAGTGTAAAAAAGAGGCATTATATTAGTCACGCAAGTGACGCCTGATTCTTAATACTGATTCTGTCATTGCGAGCCAGCCGGAGGTTGGCGCGGCAATCTCAACCGTTACGTTTAAGATTGCTTTGTCGCTGCGCTCTTCGCAATGACATGCCCGAAGGAGTTTTGTAATGAGCGACAGAAAACTTACAATATTAGGCATTGTTGCAGTTCTTATGGTGATTTGGGCGGTGGTTCAGTCACGTATTTCCAGCAGGCCCAGGGCCCAGCCCGATGCACCGGCCTATCTTATCCAGGGCCTTGACCCGGTTCATATAAGCAGTATCGTTTTAGGAGCGGGCGAAAATGCCGTGACCCTGAAGCGCCAGCGCCAGGGGGGGCGCTTCGTTGTTCTAAATAAGGACAATTATCCTGCCAGAGCAGGCGAAATAAATAATTTGCTCGCCTCGTGCCTGGATATTCGAACCGGGGAATTATATACCGATGATGCAGCGAACCACAAAGACCTTGGAGTAGCCGAGGAAGATGCCGGCACTGTTGTTAAGTTTTTCAGGCCCGATTCATCACTGCTTACAGGTGTGGTTGTAGGAAAAGCTAAAGAGCAAGCTTTGGTGAGCTCAGTCGAACCGGGGCAGAGTACTTACGTGAGATTGCTTCCAGGCGATAAGGTTTACCTGGTACCAAAGGCACCCTCGATTAAG
Source organism: uncultured Pirellulales bacterium (assembly GCA_964634165.1). GTDB lineage: Bacteria > Planctomycetota > Phycisphaerae > Sedimentisphaerales > Anaerobacaceae > JAUVYQ01. Next base: position 9,714 of record CAZWKM010000026.1, read on the forward strand.
AGCCGGGCCATCGATTACATTCAGCAACAGCTTATTTCAGTGAAGCGCGAAAGTATTGAGTTGGTAACGGTCGCTTATCCGGATGACGAATATACGCTGAAGGCAAAGGAAGATGACAAAGGCATAGTGCTGGAAAATATACCTGCCGGCAAAAAGTTAAAGAGCAATGACAGTGAGAGCGTTTTCACTTCTTTGGCGAATCTCAGGTTTGATGATGTTATGAAAGAGTCGGCTGAAAGCAAAAAATTGACCTTTGATAGGAAATTTGTTTGCAGACTCAAGGATTCGACTGTTTATTCCGTAAAGATTGCAAAAAAAGATGATAAGACGTATATAACTTGTACCGCCGAATTTACGGACAGGACTCTTGTTACCGAGAGCGAAATACGGGATGCTAATGACGCTGAGTTAAAGCAGAAGGAAGCTAAGCTCCTTGCTCGGGACGGGGCAAAAAAATTCTCTGCGAAACATCAGGGATGGATTTACGAAATTGCTGATTGGAATGCGAAGAATCTGACGAAGAAACTTTCAGATTTGATTGAGGACGAGGAAAAGCCGGTTGAAACAGAAAAGCCCGGCGACCCTAACGCGATAAAGGTCGGCGACCCTAACGCGATAAAGGTCGGCGACCCCAATGCGATAAATGTCGGAGACCCTAACGTGTTCGAATGGTTAAATGTGGAGGAGTAAACCGACTGGGTGGCACCCTCAAGCGAAGCCAACTCCCGGGTGGCAGCCTCAAGCGCAGCTTGGGGATGGCTCCGCCCGATTGTCTAAAACTTTCTCACAGATGGTTAAATGCGGAGGAGTAAACCGGCTGGGTGGCAGCCTCAAGCGCAGCTTGGGGATGGCCTGTTCCGGCGTACTTCAATTGCCGTTGCCGCCCGTAATTTTTGCCATCTCCTGCTCGCTGAACTTGCTATTTGCGACAGGGCCGGGTTCCCAGCACTGTTCAAGCTTCGTAGGTCTCGGCTTTGTTACCGGTATAACAAAGACGTCCTCTCCATTCGCGTTCTTTTCCATTCGGCCGCCGGCACGCTTGACCGCCTGTCGGACAAGTTTTTCGCACACCTTAATCAGCATCGGGAAATTATACGGCGTGTGGCTGAACTTACCCTCCGGATTCAAAGCCGATTTGAATCTCTCAGGTAGATTCTCAAACCCGATGGTAGTAAACAGCACACCGCCTGAGTTCGACGGATTGCAGTCGGAATCCTGGCCGCAACGGGTCGAGATTACGATCGTCCGGTCCGGGTCGCCTTTGCCGTAAAGAAGTCCCATAACGATGTAGGCGGCGTTGATTTTGGCGTCGATGTTGAATTCGCCCTTCGGGCCGCTGCAGGAAAAGCGGCGATAATCAGGATTCAGGTGATACTTTTCGTTGATGAGCTGCCAGGTTTTCTGCCAGTCGTCGGGGTCCTGCTTATACCAGGCGAGCACATCGCGGATACATTCGGCGTACTGGCTGTTTTTAGGGATGGATTTAAGGCCTGCGCGGACAATCTTTTCAATATCATTTTCAAAGAATGCCTCGGCGTACATAGCGCCGACGAACTGTCCGCCGTAGAGGCCGTCGCCGTAGTTCATAAGTCGTCCGAACTTTTCGCCGAGCTCGATGACGACGTTGGCAAGGCCCGGCGCAATCAGGCCCGAGTAGTCGGCCTCGATCTGGTAATCGATGTCGTCGGCGTGTTTGTTGAACTTTGGATGGCCTGAGTCGGGCGGTGCAATTCCTTTGCGCAGATTATCTCGACCATTCCTGTTGGCGTGCCAGAGGTTGTAGCCGCTGTTGGCAAAGTCGATGCCCGCCTGGCGAATGGAACAATCGAAGCCGTATTGCTCCAGCGTCCGCAGGAAAGTCATTTCAACGTAGATGTCATCCTGGCCGAACTGGTTTACCATTTCCGGACGCCACTTCGGCATCTTCTCGGAAGGCATTATTACGCCTTTGTAGTGGAACTCGGTCGGCCCACCCCAGCCCACGCCGGCCATTTGTCCGACCCAGCCGGCCTTCATCTTGTCCACATAATCCTTGACAGTTATCCTTCGTACATCGCCTTGACAGCCGGCGGCAAATACCAGAGCCAAACTCACGGCAGCTACCGTTACAATTGTCAGCAAACCTTTAGCCATTTTACACCTCCATTATCTTTTTTAAAATCCTCCGGAAAACATTACGCTTTTTCGGCAAAATACGAGCGATTGACCCTGTTGGCAGGGTGTTTTTGCGTATTGCATATATCATATTGCGTGTATCGAATAAAGTAAAAAGTAAAAATTCCGTTGGACCTGCGAATATTACCGGCATTATTTCCGAATGACGCTGGGAACTTGATGGGGCGGGAGAGGGAAGCTGGGGGATTTGGGCAAGAGAAAAATTGGCTTTGTTTGGGTTTGTTTTTTCGGACTGCGAAATCATCTTTTTTTCTGTAATCCTTTGTTATAAGTGAGTTTACATTCATTTTGGCCTTTGAAGAAATTGGGTTTGAATTGGGTTTGTTTTTATTGGCATCGTTCATAGTTTTTTGTTCATAGTTCATTGTATTAACAGCACTTGCGTTCATTTGCAATCCGCCTACGGCGGACAAGATTGGGTTTGTTTTGCATAAAAAGGTCTGATTTGTAAAGCGCTCTCTACAAGTGTAGAGGGCAAGTTAGTTAAGAGTGAGCT
>CAZWKM010000027.1:0-11814 GCA_964634165.1 uncultured Pirellulales bacterium
CCGGCCGAACGCAATTACCACAATCAAGTCCGGCTCGTAATGGGCCACCTTCTCGATAATCTGCGGTGCGTTTACGTCCTCTGTTTCAATGAAAGGTATCGAATGTGTCTTTGCCCAGTGAGCAACCGCCGTTGGCCTGGGTTTTCTGCCTCTGCCGGCCGGGTGCGATGGCTGCGTTACGATAAATTGCAGACTGTGGCTGGAATGGGCCAAAGCGTTCAGGCATTCAATGCCGAATTCACCGCTGCCGAGATATACTATCTTTAATTTACTATTTACTATTTTCAATTTACTATTTTTGATTTGTTGTCGACTATAAACCGTTTTTAAATTGATGGTCAATCCTAGTAGTCTTGGTAATCTTATTTTCTTTCTTTTTGGTGTTTTTCTGTAAGTTTTTTTAGCTGTCTTCGGTGTGCGATTTTGGCGGTCGAGCCCATACGGTTGGCGATAGTCATTCCCTGGATATGGTCGTATTCGTGCTGCAGACACCTGGCGTAAAGCCCTTCGGCTTCTTCGGTAAATTCATTGCCGTCCAGGTTGGTTGCGGTAACTGAGCATTTTTTGTATCTTCGGATTTTAGTGAAAACCCCCGGGACCGACAGGCAGCCTTCGTCCGTCTGGTCAAGTTCGCCTGCAGGCGTAACGGTTGGGTTTATATAGACTTTGACCGTCTCCTTCTTTCCATCGAGCGATATGATAAAGAGCCGCAGCGGTACGCCCACCTGTGGTGCCGCCAGTCCGATGCCTTTGTTCTTCAGCATAATATCTATCATCTTTTCTACGAGCCGGCGGATATTGTCGTCAATTTTCTCAACCGGCGAAGCCGCCTTAGCCAAAACTTCGGCCGGATAGTGCATTATCCGACATTTTTCAACATCTATCATTTTTCGCATCTCATATTTTGCTTCGCGCCTTATTTGTCATCGAATTCGTCGCCGGTGAATATACTGCCGAGGTAGTGTTTTCTGACAGTCTCGTTGCGGACGATTTCTGCCGGCTCGCCGGCCCCTATCACCTTGCCGTGGTCGATTATATACGCCCTATCGACTACCTCGAGCGTCCTCTCGACATTATGGTCTGTAATGAGGATACTAACGCCGGAAGCAACAAGCCGGCGAATTTCGCGCTGCAGGTCTTCGACGGCAATAGGGTCAACGCCGCTAAACGGCTCGTCCAGAAGAATCAGCGAAGGGTCTGTTACCATAGCACGGGCGATTTCAAGTTTCCTTCGCTCACCGCCGGACAGGAACCTGCCCTGGCTGTCAGCGACCTCGCCCAGTGCGAAACCCTCGATGAGTATATCGGCCTTGTGGTTGCGCTCGGCCTTCGTGATAGACATCGTTTCCAGGATTGCATAGAGGTTGTCCCTGACGCTTAGACGCTGAAAGATGCTCGGCTCCTGTGAAAGATAGCCAATACCAAGGCGCGCCCGTTTGTACATCGGCAGCTTCGTAATATCGCGTCCTTCAAAAATCACCTCACCGCTGTCGGGTGTAATCATACCCATAATCATTCTAAAGGAGGTAGTTTTGCCGGCACCGTTTCGGCCCAGGAGCCCGACAATAGTGTGCCGACCAATCGTAATGGATGCCTGGTTGACCACAGCCCGGCCGGAATACCTCTTTACCAGCCCGCGAGTTTCAAGAAGAGTCATATCTACCATTTTTCGTGTCTCATATCTAATTGACTATTGACTATTGACTACTTACTATCGATAATTGAGAATAATAAATAGCAAATAGTCAATAGTCAATAGTCAATTGAAAATGGCGTATGTTTGCGGTTCTAAGTGATATACATTCGAATTTGGAGGCCCTGACCGCGGTTCTGGCTGATATCGAAAAGCGGGGCGTAAAGGCGATTTATTGTCTTGGCGACGTGATCGGCTACGGGCCGGACCCCGGGGAATGTCTTGACCTGATTATAGAGAAGACAAAATGGTGCGTCCTGGGCAATCACGATTACGCTGCCTTTTATGAACCGACAAATTTTAACTATGCGGCGGAGCAGGCAAGCTTCTGGACCCGCGAAGTTCTGGAAACACAAGAGGGAAAAGAGGCCCGGGACAGACGCTGGGGCTTTCTGGGTGAGCTTCCGATGCGGCAGAGGCTCGAAACAAAACTGGGGACAAACGCAGCGATAATAGATTTTGTTCACGCTTCGCCCAGAAGACCGGTTAACGAATATATCTTTCCCGACGATGTTTACACCAATCCGCTAAAGGTCAGGCTTCTGTTCGAGCGTGTTGAGCATATCTGCTTTGTTGGCCATACGCATATGCCCGGCGTATTTCTTGATGAGCCGGACTTCTATCTGCCCGATGAGCTGAGCAATGTTTATCCGATTGTCGATGACGAGAAGGCAATTATCAATATCGGCTCTGTCGGCCAGCCGAGGGACAAAGACAACCGGGCAAGCTATGTATATGTGAATGAAAACGAGGTGCACTTCGTCCGGGTGGAATACGATTTTGAAACCACCATCGGAAAGATAATGGCGATAGAACAATTGGACAGCTTCCACGCAGAAAGACTGCGGGACGGAAGATAAAGAATTTAGAATTAAGGATTGAGAATGAATTTTAGGATTGTTTTGGTTTTAGTTGTAGTTGGCTTTGTTGTTTTTTGCGGCTGGCTTGTCGCCGAGTCCGGCTTGGATTGCCGCTTGCGCTGGAATGACAAAGGGGCCGCCGGACAATCCTGTATCCTGCTGCAAAAGACAATAGCTGATGAAAAGAGCGGGATTGCAAAGGCACCTGCCTCAAAAGACGAACGCCTGGAAGCGGCTGATTTTGCCGCTTTCGAAGCCTATGGCGGTTCAGCCCAAATCGTTACTCTCGGCGCAGCCGACCCCAAAACGGAAGACCCTGATATCGGGTTCAAGTTTCAGTTGGAGTTAAGCTCTAAAGGTGCGGCTATCAGAAAAGCCACCTTTAGCAATGGAAATGATAAGGGATTCGATGACCGTGATTATAAAGACCCGCAGCCGTTGGTAATCCTTTCGCCCGTGAGTCGGCCCGATGGCGGTGAGATTCTGTCGATGGCAAACAAGGAGTTCATATTTGTTGAGCATAAACTGCAGTTGCTTTTGAATGACTTGCACTGGAAGAGCTACGATGTTGAAAAGGCGGAGGACGGCTCACAAACAGCACGCTTCGAGGCGATTATCAAAGATGATAAAGGACAGCCGGTTTTCAAATTGACTAAGACTTATAAGGTTACCCCCGGCCGCTATCTTTTGGAGTGCAAACTAACCGTGGAAAATCTGTCCGGCATCGAACAAGAAGTGCGTTTTAATTTGACCGGGCCGCTCGGACTCGGTAGAGAGGGTATCAGGGGCGATATGAGAAAGGTCGTGGGTGGTTTCCTGACATCAGAGGCAAAGATAGTCTCGTCTCAAAAGGGAATTCAAACTTCGTTTCTGAGTAGAAAATTGGGCTTGAAGGATGCTACGCTCAAATACCGGCAGGCGCAAAGCAAGGAGCGAAGAGAAGAGGCAGAAAAGCATCTGCGGATAAGCCATGAACGAGGATATCATTTTTTGTGGGTGGCAACGACAAATAAGTATTTCGCTGCCATATTGAGACCTGTGCCGGATGAGGGTAAAGATTCCTGTAATTGGGTGAAAGATAAGAAAGGGTGGTTCTACAATCCCGATGGAGATGAGCGCGGCGATAGTGGCGATGAGACCGTCGGAGTGGATTTGAAAATTGGCTCACGCACCCTGGCGGCGGTTGGTCAGGCAGACAGCACAAAAGCGTATAACTTTCAGCTTTATCTGGGCCCGAAGGACAAAAGTCTCTTCGATAAAAACGAGATGTATCGAAAGCTGGGTTTTGTCCAGACGATAGATTTTATGGGGTGCTGCTGCCCGGCAAGCATTATCAGCCCGCTGGCCTTTGGGATATTGGCGATAATGAGGTGGATGTATGGCTTTATTGCCAATTACGGGGTGGTCATTATTATATTAGTGTTCGTGTTTCGGATTGTGATGCATCCGATTACCAAAAAGAGCCAGGTGTCGATGAGTAAAATGACCAAGCTCGCCCCGAAGGCCGCGGAAATAAAGAAAAAATATGCCAACAACAAGGCTGAAATGAACAAGCAGATGATGGCCCTTTACAAGGAGCAGGGCGCCTCGCCGATTATGGGTTTTCTGCCGATGATGGTTCAGATGCCCATCTGGATTGCTTTGTGGAGCGCAATATATGCCAGTATCGAACTGCGTGGTGCGGCGTTTTTGCCGTTCTGGATTACGGACCTTTCGGTACCGGATGCTCTTTATAGATTTCCAATGGTAATAATTGTGCCTTTGTTGGGCTGGAAGATAGCATCACTGAACCTTTTGCCGCTTTTGATGGGCGTGGCATTTTATCTTCAGCAGAAACTTATGCCCAAACAAGCAGCAGCATCTGCGGGTCCCCAGGCAGCTCAGCAGCAGCAAATGCAGAAAACAATGATGATTATGATGCCGCTGTTGTTCCCGTTGATGTTATACAACGCCCCGTCGGGAGTGAATCTGTATATTATGGCAAGTACTTTTGCCGGCGTTTTTGAGCAGCACGTCATACGCAAACACATCCGTGAAAAAGAACAGGCCGAATCAAAGGGCCTGGTCGCGGCAACGAGCAAAACCGGCGGAAAAGTCAAAAAGAAAAAACCCAAGCCATTCTACAAGATGTAAATGGTGATCGGTAATTACCAGTTGCCAGTTGCCGGTTGCCAGTTACCAGTTGCCAGTTGCCAATGTACGAACTTAGTGACACTATCGTAGCGGTCAGTTCTCCTGCCGCGGGGCAAAGGACAATTGTTCGCATAACCGGGCCCGACACAATCGACACTTGTGAGCAGATTTTCAGCCGGTCGATTCCGAAAGAAACCAGCGCACTTATAGCGGGCAGCATTACCATCGACCACGAGCTAAGAGTTGATGCAAAGCTGTACCTGTTTCTGTCTCCGCATTCCTATACCGGCGACGACGTTGCCGAAATTCACATCCATACAAACGCAAGTGTTACTGAAGCGCTAATGCGCGATTTGCTGGGCAATGGTCTTCGAATGGCCGGGCCCGGCGAATTTACGGCACGGGCGTATCTTAACGGCAAAATCGATTTGGCCCAGGCCGAGGCCGTGAATGAAGTTGTTGTAAGCAGCAATAAGTTTCAACTGGACGCCGCTGAGAAGCTGCTCAGCGGTCGATTAGCTGAAACAACTGCAAAAATTCGCTCGTCTATAATGGATTCTCTCAGTTTAATCGAAGCAGGCCTGGATTTTAGCGGCGAAGATATCGAATTTATAACTCGGCCGGAGGCAGCTCGAACACTTGCTCAGATAAAAGGCCAGCTTGAGCATCTGCTCTCGGCTTCTATCAGCTATGAATCGGTAATTGATTTGCCGGCGGTGGGAATCGCAGGCGCTCCTAATGCCGGCAAAAGCAGTCTGCTCAACAAACTGCTCGGCAAGGCAAGAAGCATCGTCTCGCACAAGCGCAAAACCACCAGAGATGTCTTGACCGGCTTGCTGACATTGGCCCATTGCAGATGCGTGCTGTTCGATTGTGCCGGACTAACAGCGGAGCCGAACAATATCCTCGACGAATTAGCACAGCAGGCAGCCATCGAAGCGCTGCGAAATAGTTCTGTTGTAGTATTTTGCGTCGATATCTCAAAACCTGATTGGAGTGAAGATACTGCAATACGCAAACTGACAGGGCCCGAGGTTTTGATACCGGTGGCAACAAAATCCGATTTGCTCTCGGAAGAGGTATTAGCCAGGCGTCTTGCCGAGCTGAATAAATTGTTCGCCCCGTTAGAGACCCAACGGGAAAAGTCTCTAACGGGGTTCGCCGCCGAGTTTTTACCCATCTCTGTAGAAACCGGCACCGGTATAGAACTGCTGCGAGACACGATTGATAGAAAAATACTCGATACTCTCCGCAGGACGCCTAATGGCGGATACTCGATACTCGATACTCAAGCATCCAGCATCGAGCATCAAGCAATGGGCGTTGCCCTTACCGCCCGGCACAGGCAGGCCGTTACCGAGGCGATTGAGAACGTCAGCGAATCAATCAACGAATTGAAGGCCGGCAACGATGAGGTTACCGCAATGATGCTGCGGGCCGCTTACCAGGGGATTTCCGATATCGAGTCCGCCGGGCGGATTGATGACGAGATTCTGGAAAGGATATTTTCCCACTTTTGTATAGGAAAATAATCGCACAAATAAAAAAGCACAAGCTCTTGGTTTGCTTGTGCTCTTTTTAAGGAGTCAAAAACCATCTGTTATTCGGTTTTTTACTTGTCTTTGGCTTCAAATTCAGCGTCGATTACATCATCTTCGCCTTTTCTTTTAACCTCGCCTTCAGGCGGTGGTGGCGGTGCTTGTCCGGCTTCGCCGGATGGAGCTGAAGCCGCCTGCTTTTTGGCTGCCTCTTCGTAAAGCACCTTGCCTAATTCCTGGCCGGTGGTTCCGAGGTTTTCAATGGCCTTGCTTATCGCATCGGCATCCTCGCCTTTTATAGCTTCTTTGAGGTTGTTGACTGCACTTTCGATTTTGCCGCGAGTATCGGCGGAGACCTTGTCGCCGTGTTCTTTGAGTGTCTTTTCCATTGAATAAATCAACTGGTCGGCCTGGTTCTTCAAATCAACAACCTCTCTTTTTTTCTTATCTTCCTCAGCATGGGCCTCGGCCTCGGCGCTCATCTTTTCGACTTCCTGGTCACTTAGCCCTGAGCTGGATTTAATCTCGATAGACTGCTGCTTGCCGGTACCGAGGTCCCTGGCGGAGACGTTCAAAATGCCGTTAGCGTCAATATCAAATGCCACCTCAATTTGCGGAATGCCTCGGGGGGCCGGCGGAACATCGGTAAGCTGGAATCTGCCAAGCGTGCGATTGTCCCTGGCGAATTCCCTCTCGCCCTGCAGAACATGGATGTCAACCGTGGTCTGACTATCTGCGGCAGTCGAGAAGATTTCTTTTTTGCTGGTTGGGATGGTGGTATTGCGCTCAATAAGTTTTGTCCTGACGCCGCCCAATGTCTCAACACCCAACGAGAGCGGCGTTACATCCAGAAGCAAAATGTCCTTTACGCCCGCGTCACCAGCCAGCACCGCCCCTTGAATGGCGGCGCCCAGTGCAACGACCTCATCGGGATTGATACTCTTGTTCGGCTCTTTGCCGAAGATGTCCTTGACAATCTCCTGGACCTTCGGGATTCTTGTCGAGCCACCGACAAGCAGGACCTCAGTGATATCGCTTGCGGAAACTTTCTTATCTTCCAGAGCCGTGTGGCAGGGGCCCTTTAACCTTTCCAGAATCGGCTCAACAAGCGATTCAAACTTGCTGCGGGTGATGGTAATCTGCAGATGCTTCGGCCCTGAGGCGTCGGCTGTGATAAACGGCAAATTGACCGTCGTTTCAAGCTGGGAGCTCAGCTCGCATTTGGCCTTTTCGGCCGCCTCTCTTAGACGCTGATGGGCCATCGGGTCATCGCGCAGGTCGATGCCTTCGATCTTTTTGAACTCGTCAGCCAGATAATTTATCAGCGTCTCGTCGAGGTCGTCGCCGCCGAGGTGCGTATCGCCGTTGGTACTGAGGACCTCGACGACGTCGTCACCGATATCGAGAATCGATATGTCGAAGGTTCCGCCGCCGAAGTCAAAGACCGCAATCTTTTCGTTCTTTTTCTTCTCAAGCCCGTAGGCAAGTGCTGCGGCGGTGGGCTCATTGATAATTCGCTCGACCTTGAGCCCTGCTATTTTTCCGGCGTCCTTGGTTGCCTGGCGCTGCGAGTCGTTGAAGTAGGCCGGCACGGTAATAACGGCGTTGGTGACTTTTTCGCCCAGATAGTCCTCGGCGGTCTTTTTCAAATCCTGCAGAATCATCGCCGAGATTTCAGGCGGGGTGTATTCCTTGCCGCGGACGTTGACCTTGACCAATTCTTCCGCGGCGCCGGTAATTTTGTAAGGTACTATCTTTTCTTCCGATGAGACCTCATTGTGGCGTCGGCCCATAAAACGCTTGATGGAAAATACCGTGTTTTCCGGGTTGGTTACCTGCTGATGGCGTGCAATCTGGCCGATGAGTCTCTCGGCCTTGTCCGTAAAGCCGACCACTGAAGGGGTCAGTCGGGAGCCGGAAGAGTTTATTAAAACCTTCGGCGATGAGCCTTCCATTACGGCAACCACCGAATTTGTCGTCCCCAAATCTATTCCAATGATTTTAGCCATAGTTAAATTCCTTTCGCTTTATTGGTTGTTGTCAGTATATAGAAAATCTCTAAGGTTTGAATATGCAAAAAGCGTGCCAGTTGCGAGATTGTGTTGAGTTAAGTAGTTTAACCTGTTTGGATATAAGAAGTTAGGTTTTTCCAAGATGATGTTTTGGTGTTTTAGGACGTTAATTTGTTGTGCCATTTTGGCAGATTCGAAGCTTTGGAGTTGTTTCGAGATTGGGTTTGTTTGGGTTTGTATTGGGTTTGTTTTGGCTTTGTTTTGGGTTTGATTGGCTTTGATTGGGTTTGAATTGGGTTTGTTTTCACCAAGTGTCCAATTGGATTTATTTTCATAAGCCACTGTTATTAAAGAGGTTACGTTCATTTGACTTTTTCGGAAATTGGCTTTGTTTTGCATAAAAGGTCTGATTTGTAAAGCGCTCTCTACAAGTGTAGAGGGCAGAAGACAGAGGTCAGAGGTCAGAAGACAGATGACAGTTGCTACTCTCTGAAACATAAATCCTAAATCCTAATATCTAAATCCTAAACAAATCCAAATTACACAAATTTAAATGTTCAAAACCTTGGCTTTTATGCCAAATAAAGGTTTATGTGTGTGTATCTGCTGATACGAAAACGTACGCGCCTCTATAATTGGGCGAATGTGCGCGTTTGAGTCGAAATTTCGGGCTTTTTTGACAGGACAGACAGGAGTAACTCGTTGTGAGAAAAGGAGATAAAAATTTTTTGCAAAATTGCGATTTTAGGTTCCAACTACCTGCACTTTTGATTGAAAAATCACAAATATCTTGCCTAAATTAACACAAAAAAGAATATTACCGCAGAGAACGCTGAGAGAAAAAAGTTTATCAGGTAATCAGGGTATCAGGAAGTGGATATCAGGGGAACAGGAGAACAGAGAGAAAAGCGGGATTTTGGCAGGTTCTGCCCGGCCTTTAGCTTACGCCGTTTTTAGTGTGTATTCCATTGCGTATTCAGGGTCGAAGGGGCAGCAATCTATTCGGTAACCTAACAACAAACAAAACGGTTCTCACTTAGGCCAAAATATCCTGTAAATAAAGTCCGTAATTCGCTCGGTCCATCCTAAGTTACCAAAAATATCTGCTAGGAACGCAACGAAAAGGCCGACAATAATAGCGCCTACAATCTTTAGTAGTTTCTTGACACTTCCTCTATTTTGCTTGTCTGCCTTCGTCTCTTTATGAATTGACGCATGGTTTCCAGTCTGCACATTTTCGGCTTGAATCTCTCCTATCTCTATTTTGAGATTGGCCTTCTCTTTCTCCCCTTTGGCAGGAGCAATTCTCCGCTCTGTTTCCGCTGACTTCACTTCTGACAATTGCGTCCCTAAACAAGGCAATGCTTCTTTTAAGGCGTTTGCAAGACGTGCGGCAGAGCTAACTAACTGGCGATTAGGTAAATGCATAGGACTGGTGGATTCGAGATTTTTGTCAATCGTGCTTACCTCCGAAATAAACTTCCACTGCCTCTGCTCAATATCTTCAGCAAGACCGTCTTTTCCCCTTGCTTTCAATTTTAGGATAATCGAATCCATCCACAACTTGTCACGAATGCGGAGACGATACTTCAAGTAATGGTTTGGGTGATATTCCTTTGGCAACTTCCGTTTAATAATGTACTCATGTGAACCAGCTTTTATCCAGTTCTCAATTGAACCCACACTTATCCATTCGTTGAGGGCGTTGATAATCTTAATTGCCAGTAGTTGCTCTTGTGTCTGTTTAGATTTGTCTTTTGCTGCTTTCGGTTTGCCCATTTTTACCTGTCTTTCTTCGGGCCAGCTTTCTTGCCCAGCTTTTCCGTTACCGACGTCTATACACCATTCCAACAAATCTTGTAATCCTATAATTGGTTTGGATTGATAAGGCGGTAACTTCGGAAGATCAGAATATCCTTGTTTGAGTTCTAAGGCTTCATCCCGTGCTTTCTTGTATATTGCTTCATAGTCTGGGGCAGGTATAACTTTAAGGTCACCATCGGGGCCGAGTTGCAATCTGCCCTTCATACCGGTCAAATAAAATGGCTTATCAGGCACATCTTCACCAGATAGATATTGTCGAATCTTTTCAGATAAATTTTTCAGCGAAATATTTGCAGGGTTCATTTTTCGCCTGTCTTTCTATCTGGGTCGGCCTGACTGCCCGAAAATACTTTTACTGCTTTTCAATACGTAAATAAAAGCCCATTTTGAGCCTTAATTTTAGCCTGTATTGTAAGATATTTGTCTCTGTTTAGCAAAGATATTAACCCTTTGGCTTGCTTTTTCCTTTGTGTTTATCGGACAGGGTATGGTATAATTACCAGCGACAATTGAATAGTTTTATTACACTTAATTTTTGACGTTTCGTCTTAAACCGACAAATTTTCAAATCAGGATGTAGCAGTGCCCTTTTGTATGGGCGGAAAACAATATAACAATTTTTTAAGGAGGTAGAGTGATGAGAAGTAAATCAATTCTTGTGGCGGTGGTAGTTCTTTTCAGTTCGGGTTATGTAATGGCGGGCACTTGGACTTCCTTGGACTACCCTGGGGCTTCTTCCACATACGCAGATGGTATCAATGGCAACGCTGTTGTTGGACATTACACCGATAGTTCCGGTAACCACGGGTTTCTTTACAACGGTACAAACTGGACAACTCTTGACTATCCGTCTTCTCCACAGGCAACTTACACGATGGCACATGGTATCAGTGGAAGCAGTATTGTTGGTTCGTATGCGGTTGACGACGATGGCTTTGGGCCACATGGATTTCTTTACGACGGTATAAATTGGACGACACTGGATTATCCGGGGTCAGTTACCACAAGAGCATATGATATTAGTGGCAGCAGTGTCGTTGGTTCGTATCAAGGAAGTTTTGGTTCTAACCGCGGGTTTCTTTATGACGGTGGAAATTGGACTGCCCTGGACTATCCGGGGAGTGAGTTGACAGAGGCATATGGTATTAGCGGTAACAGTGTTGTTGGATTGTATGGCGATAGTTCCGGTAATTCACACGGTTTTATTTACGATGGAACGAATTGGACGACTTTAGACTATCCCGGCGCTCAACATAGTTGTATACGCGATATTAGTGGCAACAATATTATTGGAAGTTACTACGACGGCATTAGTAATTACCACGGTTTTCTTTACGATGGGACAAACTGGATTACACCGGGTTATCCTGGAGCAACTGTAACAGATTTTTTTGGCATTGATGGCGACAATATTGTCGGCTACTATACAGATATTTCCGGAACTCACGGTTTTATCTACGTTATCCCCGAACCAGCCACGCTCTTACTGCTCGGCTTCGGTGCGGTGATGTTGAGAAAAAAAAGCGGTTAAACCTGTCCCTCTACATATCCTGGTTCAGTGCTGAGCGGATGATTTTTGCTCGAAGTGCGTCTCTGTGGGTGGGGTCGAGCGGTTTTCCATAGTTTAACTGCAGATGGGCCGGCAGAGTCAGCATAAACAGCCGGTTTATGGTCGCAATGGAAAGGCCCTGACTTTTACCTGCGTCGCCGCCCTGCCGGATGATCCTGCAAAGCGTATCTATTGCAGGAGTCGA
>CAZWKM010000028.1:0-11662 GCA_964634165.1 uncultured Pirellulales bacterium
GAGACACGAATTATGATGACGAACAGGAATATTATGATAATTTTTTTAGCCTGCCGACTGATATTATTCTAACACAAACCCAAACGATTTTGCAAGTTTTTTTGCAATTTTTTGCAATTTTTTTTGTTTTTTTCAAAAGAATTTAAGGGCGATTTGCGAATTGCCCGTACGAATGACAAATGGCAGCAGATAAACCCGCTGTCAAAACGGGGGCTGAGTATCTATATCGGTTATCTACAAACGTCAAGTGTGCCCATTTTGACTTTTGAATCTGACTTTGACTTCAGAAAAAGCCGTTAAAGAGCCGAAAAAAAGCGATAGTAGAGGCAAAACTGAAGATTTTGATTAGTTGCCTGAATTTGCCGGTATTTTATTGACTTTTGACCCTGGATATGGTATAAAAAGTATTGCAGGCTGACCCCTGCGGTGTTGGTATAGAAAGCGCTATTTGAAAAAACCGATAGACCCAACTCAGGGAAATCAGGTCTTGATGGATCGGAAATGCCTACTCGATAGGACTTTCGGACACAAGCAACGATTACCCACCTGGAAATAATGGGTTTTTCTTCAAAAGCTTTCTTACCACATCGGTGGAGGAAAGCCCGCAATTTATAAAAGGCCTGTTCATACAGGCCTTTTTTTATTTTCGGCGTTTTGCCCGCAAAAGATGGCTAAATATCGGACCATCAAAATCTTCCAAACTTGCTCTTTGCTTTGTTTTTTGCAGTTAAGCTAAAGAATAGATTTGTCGATTAAACAAGAGCAGATGGAGAATTATTTTTTCGCTTAAGTCGTTATTATTTGTTGTCAGGAGACTTACGGAGAGACAAAAATGCCAAAGGTACGTAACTTTATGGTCCTGCCGGCACTGCCGGATTCTTTGAAAGGTCTTGAGACTATTGCCGGGAATATGTTTTGGTCCTGGAACCCGGAGTTTGTAGAGCTGTTCAAACGGATTGACAGTAATTTATGGACGGCTTGTGGGCATAATCCGGTCAAACTTCTTGGCAATATCTCGCAGGAGCAATTAGAGGCTCTGGCTGAAAACCAGGGTTTTGTCTGTGAGCTCCAGCGAGCCGTGGAAAAGCTGAAAGCATATCTTGATGGGCCAACCTGGTTTGAAAAGGTTTCTTCAAAAGGTACCAAGCCGATTGTTGCGTATTTTAGTGCCGAGTTTGGGATACATGAATGCCTGCCTTTTTATGCCGGCGGCCTGGGAATTCTGGCAGGAGACCACTTAAAAAGTGCTTCGGACCTCGGCATCCCGTTAGTTGGGGTTGGTCTTCTGTATCAAAAAGGATATTTCCGACAGTATTTGAACATCGATGGCTGGCAGCAGGAGATTTATACCGACAATGATTTCTATAATATGCCTGTCGAGCTGGTTCGCAAAGAGAGTGGCCGGCCCTTGACCATCAGCGTTGAATATCCGGGCAGATGTGTGACAGCGCAAGTTTGGTGCGTTTCCGTTGGCAGGATAAAATTATATCTGCTGGATACGAACGTGCCTGCCAATTCCTCGACGGACCGTATGATTACCGCCAGTCTTTATGGCGGAGACAATGAGCTGCGAATTCGCCAGGAGATTATGCTGGGCATCGGCGGCTTAAAGGCACTAACTGCTATGGATATTTCACCTGCCGTCTGCCATATGAACGAAGGACACGCTGCTTTTATGGCACTGGAACGAATCAGAGAATTAAGACGCACAAAGAGTATGACTTTTGATGAGGCCCTCGAAGCTGCGAGGGCAGGCAATATTTTTACCATGCATACCTCTGTAAAAGCAGGGCTTGATGAGTTTCCCGTGGAGTTGATGGACAAATATTTCGGTAGTTTCTTCCCCGCCCTCGGCATAAATAGAGAGCGGTTTTTAGCGTTGGGCAGAATACTTCCTGACGACGATGCAGAGTCATTTAAAATGACAATTTTAGGATTGAGGCTGAGCAGCTATATAAACGGCGTAAGCAAATTGCACGGGCAAATATCACGCGAAATGTGGTCGAGTTTTTGGCCAGGCGTTCCTGTTAGTGAAGTGCCGCTAATATCGATTACAAACGGTGTCCACGTCAAAAACTGGTTATCAGATGAGATGGGCTCTTTATATGAAAGATACCTTGGACCCAATTGGATGGATGAAACCGTTAATGAGTCGGTCTGGAATAACATCGACCAGATTCCTGATGAGGAATTCTGGCAGACACATCAGCGATGTAAAGAGCGTTTGATTGTTTTTGCACGCAACCGCCTTAAGGCTCAGATGCAGCGGCGGGGTACTTACCATACTGAATTGAACCGCGCTGAGGAGGTGCTTGACCCTGAGGCGCTGACCATTGGTTTTGCCAGAAGGTTTGCGGGCTATAAAAGGGGCAATTTGCTGCTTAAGGACGAGGAGCGGCTCGCAAAGCTGCTCAGTAACACCGACCGGCCTGTGCAGATTGTTTTTGCAGGCAAGGCTCACCCCAGAGATACAGAGGGCAAGGACATTATACGCCAGATTATTCACTTCGCCACACAGTACGATTTGAGACGCCACATTGTATTTCTGGAAGACTATGATATTGATGTGGCGCGCGTTTTGGTCCGAGGCGTCGATATCTGGCTTAGTAATCCGCGAAGACCGATGGAGGCAAGCAGCACAAGCGGTATGAAAGCGGCCATTAACGGCGCTTTGAATATGAGCACCCTCGATGGCTGGTGGTGTGAGGGGTACACACCTGAGGTGGGCTGGGTCATTGGTGCAGGCGAAAGCTATAAGAATGCCGATTATCAGGATATGGTGGAGTCGCAGGCAATTTATAATATGCTGGAAAACGAGGTTGTGCCGTTGTTCTACACTCGCTCGGCCGACAATTTGCCGCGGGCCTGGATACGCAGAGCAAAAAATTCTATCAAGTCGATAACGCCCCGGTTCAACACACACAGAATGGTTGGCGAGTACACGCGAAGGTTTTATAATCCGGCTGCCGCAAAATGGCGATATTTGACTGCCGAAGCTACGGCCAGGGCCAAAGCACTTGCGATGTGGAAATCAAATATGAAAAAGGCCTGGCCTGAATTTGACATCAAAGATGTCCAGATACAGGTTAAAAACGCTGAAAAAAGCCGGCAGCTAAATCCAAAACAACCTCAGCTTAAAATCGGCTCGCAGTTGAGCGTCAGGGCGTTGGTCAAGCTCGGCAAGGTCGGACCGGATGATGTTTCAGTTGAGCTTTATCACGGGCCTGTGGATACCTGGGGTAATATTAAGGACGGCTCGGCTGTAAGAATGGATTGTAAGGAGGCCTCAGGACACGATGGGGAGCATTGGTTTGTTGGCCTGATACCCTGCGGAGCGCCAGGCCGCCGAGGTGTCGCTGTCCGGGTCTTACCAAGGCACGACGACCTTATTAGCCCTTATGAGCTGGGCCTCATTCTCTGGGAAACAACGCCCGCAAAGACCAACGCGTAATACAGGCATCGAGAATCGAAAATCGAGAATCGAGAATCGAGCATCGAGCATCGAGCATCGGGCATCGGGAATCGAGAATCGAGAATCGTTTCTTACTCATTCTCTTTATTGTTCAGAAGCTTATAAACCTCGTCAGAGGAGGTGGCTTTTTCAAGCTTTTGTCTAAATTGCTCGTCGAGCATTAGTCTGCTTATTCTGGCCAGGGCCTGAATGTGAGGGCCGGTTTTGTCGGCCGGCGAGACCAGCAGAAAAATGGTTGTTACGGGTTTGTCGTCAACGCTTCCAAAATCAATCGGCTCGTCTGCGACACCTATCGCCATAACGAGTTCCTTGACGGCTTTGCATTTCCCGTGCGGGATGGCAATTCCCGAGCCGATGCCCGTGCTTCGCGTTTGTTCACGCGCCAACACCGCATCTAAAACAACATTTTTGTCTGACAATAATCCGTTAGTGTCGAGCAAATCCACCAGTTCCGCTATTACAGATTGCTTGTCTTTGCCTTCCAGCGGAACTTTAACGCAGGTTGGTTGCAGTATTTGTGTTAGAATCATATCGATTAAGGCCGAACATACTATAGTTCTTACGAATATTTACATAAACCACTTATTATATCTAATCGTTGTTCTAATTGCAACAACTTTACAAAAAATTTTGTGGGAAACCGCCAACAGCCCTCCCGTCATTCCGAGTGCAGCCCTCATTGTCATTACGAGCGCAGCGCAGCCGAGGAATCTATTAAAAAAATTGTCATTGCGAGCATCGCGGAGCGATGCGCGGCAATCTCAACCCTCAATCTCGAAGATCCGTCGTCTGTTTGACGGAGTAAATCGACAATCGTAAATGCCCGGCTGGCAGCCTCAAGCGCAACTTGGGGATGGCTCCGCCCAGAATGTCATTCCAGCAGAAGCGGGAATCCAGTTTCTGTCCTCGTGGCAAATTTCTGCCGCAGGCCCGCCGGGACCAACTTTATCGGGATTGCTGCAACTAAAACGGTAGCTTGAATGGAATAAATAAATCTACCTTTTTTTATATTTTATAGTCAGGCATGCCCGTTTTTGGTCATTTTTAGATGTTCTTTTGCCTTTTGTAATTTTTGCGAGAACTTATCTTTTTTTAACTCTGAGACCCATTCCCTCATAGTAATCCAGCCGCCAAAACGAAGCAGGTAGTTGCGCCAAGGCCGATACCACCTTTTCCATCCTAATCTGATATTATGCAAAAAGAAAACTAAAGTGGGAAAAGAAAATATATTTAAGCCTATCATAAACATATACTTAAACTGATAAAACTTGCCCATAATTTTTTTAACAGAAGCCTGCATCTGTTCAGCGCTCATAGGCTCATCGGGCTCGAAGAGAGGAAAGTTACCGTCATAATATTCCCACCCCACATCTTGAATCGGGTAAATCCTGTTTTGTTTTTCAAGCCTGCGCCTCAATTCCGTTCCGGGCAGAGGAACCGGCAGCAAGACCTGTACAGTGTCAAGCTTGGTTTCCCTGATAAAATTCTTAATACGCTTTATGCGTTCCTTTACCGGCATTTGAAGATTCACGGCTTCTTTTAAGGGATAGCCCCAAATAAACATGCCGTGTGTCAAAAAACCGAATTTATGGAATGTCTTTGCGAGAGATAACATATCTTCAGGCATTAGATGTTTGTTCATAGCTTGTAATTCTTCTTTAATGGGCGACTCGAAACCAATGGCTACTGTGTTAATACCCGCTTGGCGCATAGCAGAAAGCAGCTCAGGGTCTTTAGCTTTATCCAATCTTATCTGAACGGTTATATCCACCCTTGCGTCTGTACTTTTCTGATAATCCCTGAGCATATTACAGAATCTTATTGTCTCATCTCTTTGTTGCGCGAAGAGGTCGTCAACGATAAAAAAGCTTCTGACATCCTTCGTCTCCAGAAGAATACTCATACACTCAAGCAATCGTTCAGGGGAAGCATATCTTGGTTTGCCTTTAACAGTGCAGAACTCACAATCCATACCGCAGCCCCTTACCCTTCCAACAGGGTAAAGTTTAATCCTGGCGTAGCGCACCAGCGAGAAATCCGGTAAAGGAAACTTGCCGAAATCCATTAGAGGCTCCCTTTTGGGAGTACAAATGACCTCGCCGGTGTTTAAGTAAGCAATACCTTTTATCTTGCTTACATCTTGCTTGCCTTCCATCGCAGATAGAAGCTCTTTAATGGTTTCTTCCCCCTCCCCGATAACCAGGTAGTCAATACCGCAAGTCAGTGCCTCGGCTATATTATCTTCAACGAAATGTTGTCCTCCGGCAATAGTGACAACGCCCTTATTTTTGTAGAAGCGAGCTATTTTGTAGAGTCGGGGTATCGTGCTTGTCAATCCGCCATAAAATCCAACGGCATCCGCAGGTCTTTGTCGTTGTAAAAATTCATGGTCGGCTCCGCCTGAGTTGCTTACGGGGCCGTATCTGCGAAGGTTATTTTCGTCGATAACCTCAACATCCCATCTTTCCATTTTATTCACCACGCTGGCCACGCATACCGGCCCCAAAGCCGTGGTCTTACGGGCAATGCGCGAATAAATATTAAACGCGGGATAGGCCGGAATCACAATTCGCAACCTGTATCTTTTTTTGGATAAGTCCAGCATAGTAATAGCGTAAAACGTAAAGCGAAAAATGTAAAACCAAAACTTTAAATTTAAAGTTAAACCGAAAGGGAAAAGTTTTGAGTTTTAACTTATGGCTTTTAGTTTTTAGCTTTAAGCTTTCAATTTTTATGCTATCTTCAGCTTTCAAATCATACAATACCTAACACAGGCGGACTTGTCAAATCAAAATTGGCAATTGTAAACCGACGGATTCGCTTCTGAGGGGTGTATTGGATATTCCTTACGGTTGTTCGACTATATGCGGGAAGCCACTTCCAGTTTTGAGATTGTTACCGGCTGCTTTCCGCTACCAAAGCGATGAGCGAAAATCTCATTCTTCGGATTGAGTTTTTTTCTCCTCGGCGAATTCGCCCGCCGGCCCGCCGGCTCTGAACATAACCGCGAAGCGAGTCACCAGGGCGCCGAGAAGGACATACCCCAGCAGCATTTGCACCATAAGCAGCAGGTGTCCGAAGAAGCTCTGGGCTTTGGCGTACATATCACTGAACCCGAGCGGTGTCATCGTAACGATGGAAAAGTAAAGAGTTCGCAAAGGCACAAGCCACCATTGCACCGCTGCTCCTTGCCCGTCTGTGAACAGATTACTAACAACACCTGGAGGAGCCAGGCGACCCCAATGGTAATAGATGTTTGCAAAGATAAACGCCAGAGCGAAGAAGGTAAATATAATCCGTCCGGTGGACCGGCCGTAATCACTCACCCACCAAAAGCTCTTGACCAGCCATCCCACCTTGGAGTGTGTCTTGTACCAATCCTCCCAGTTCCTGCGCCTGATGTTGTATTCCAGAAGCTGTTTCGTTTCCGGGTCTATGCGTGCGCCGCCCAGGCCGACACCGTTAAAATCCGTGTCACGGTCAACCACGCAATCCCAGACCAATGTGGAACCATCGAAAATCGCCATTTTGAAATTTGCGCCTTCGAGATTGGTTTTGTAGAAGGTCGCGCCTTCCAGATGGGCCTCTTCGAAGGCCGCTTTTCCCAGATGCCCATTGTCGAGTTTCGCTCTTTCCAGATGGGCATAATTAAGCTTCGCGCCTTCCAGGTCGGCTTCCCAGAGGGTCGCCTCGTTCAGAAGGGCAAGTCTAAGGTCTGCGCCCTCCAGATGAGCTTTGTAGAGAATCGCATCTTCCAGATGGGCACCGGTGAGGTCCGCATCTGTTAGCTGGGCACCTTCGAAGTTCGCGCCTTCCAGAAGAACACTTTCGCCTTTATGTTCTTCTCGCCATTTGTTCCACTCCGTGATATCCTTCTTTTCCGAGCAGCGGATAAGCATATCGTACTGCTCCTGGCTGAACCTGCGCTCGCGCTTCAGCCCCTGCTGTTGGGATTTCGATTCGTCCATCTTTTTCTCCTGTTGTGGGGTTACAGACGCATATTATCGGTATCGCCTGTCTTTATATCAATCACATTCTCTCAACACCGCCGCCTCTCGTCAAAATCGACCATTGGCAAGTATAACTTTAAAACTTGGATGTTTTTATTCGGACGTCTGTTTCCCGATGTCGTCTCGGCAAATTGAAATCCCCATCGGACACGATTCTTGACTTCCGCCTTTTCCCCTTTACATCCAGGTACTATCCGGCTAAAATGAAACACCGTAATTGTGTGATGCGTATCTTATACGATATACGCCTGGGTGGCATCCTCAAGCGCAGCTTGGGGATGGTTTCGCCCCGAAATACAGGATTCACTATGGAAAAGATAAAGCTTTACGACACTACTCTTCGCGATGGCATGCAGGCCGAAGGCGTCAGCTTTTCGCTTGAAGACAAGCTCTCAATCGTCAGACGCCTTGACGAGCTCGGCCTCGATTACGTCGAAGGCGGATATGCCGCCTCCAACCCCAAGGAGATGCAGTTCTTTGCCGAAGCAGCTAAACTCGGCTTGAAGAATTCGAAAATCGCTGCATTCGGCAGCACCCGCAGGGCCGATGCAAAGGTCGCCGGCGACCTCTCGCTCAACGCAATGCTCGCCTGCAGGACACCGACAGCTACCTTGGTCGGCAAATGCTGGGACCTGCACGTAACGGATGTGCTCGGCTGCTCGCTGGATGAGAACCTGACTATATGTGCCGAGTCGGTCGAGTATCTAAAAAAGAAAGGCCTCGAGATAATCTTCGACGCCGAGCATTTCTACGATGGCTACAAAAAAAACTGCGAATATGCAATGAAGGTTTTGGCCGCTGCCGCTGACGCCGGTGCCGATGTGCTGGTACTTTGCGATACCACCGGCGGCGCTCTGCCGGATGAAGTGTACGAAATCACCAGGGCCGTCTGCGAAAAATTCAGCCCGCTGATGGTCGGCGTTCACGCCCACAACGACAGCGACTGTGCCACCGCCAATTCGTTGGCTGCGGTGCGGGCCGGTGCCCAACACGTCCAGGGCACAATGAACGGACTTGGCGAGCGATGCGGCAACGCAAATTTATGTACGGTTATACCTGACCTTGCGTTCAAGATGGGCTTTGAGGCCCTTGGCCCTGAAAAAATCAAAACCCTCACCGAGGTGTCACGTTTCATTTTCGAGATTGGCAATCTAACGCCCGTAATGAATATGCCCTACGTCGGTGGGAGCGCTTTCGCACACAAGGCAGGCCTCCACGTGGACGCCCTGCGCAAAAACAAACGCACCTACGAGCACATCGACCCGGCCCTTATCGGCAACGAACGCCGGTTCCTTATTTCCGAACTCAGCGGAAAATCCAACGTCCTCGCCGAGTTGGAAAAGGCAAAAATCGCCGAGGACAAGAAATTGGCCAAAAAAATCCTTCTCCGTGTCCAGGAGCTTGAGAGCGAGGGCTTCCAATTCGAGGCCGCCAACGCCAGCTTCGACCTGCTGGTAAAAAAGGTTATGGGCACGTATGAGCCGGCTTTTGAGCTGATAAAGTATTACGTAACCACGGAAAAACGAGCATCCGGCGAGCTGGTTACCGAGGCCACCGTAAAACTAAAGGTCGGCGACAAAATCGAGCACATTGTCGGCGAAGGCGATGGCCCCGTCAACGCCCTTGATGGCGCTTTGCGAAAGTCGCTGGAGAATTTTTATCCGGGCATCAAGGACATTCACCTGATTGATTATAAGGTGAGGGTCGTTAATGCTAAAGCCGGCACCGCCGCTCGTGTCCGCGTTATAATCGAATCCCGCGACAAAACCTCAATCTGGGGTACGGTCGGCTGCTCAGAAAACATCATCGAGGCCTCCTGGCAGGCCCTCTCAGACTCCGTAGAATACAAACTACAAAAAGACGCAAAATGACGACCGTCATCCTGTGCTTGACACGGAATCTCAACCCTCAATCGTAAATCGTCAATAGCAAATCGTAAATGGCAAATGCCCTCCAATTTATTGCGGAGTCATTTAGCCCCCACCCCGCGAGGTGGGGGTCATTCTGGTGGTCAAAATTACGCCAAGAATGTAGCGTGGGCAATGCCCACCAAAATAAACTGGAGAAAATCCGAAGCAATTCAATGTGAAAAGAACGAGTAAAAGGGCTCAAAGCTATTTTGCCCGGGATTTCTCTTGTAATAAACTCACTGCCCGGTAAGATTGTAACTGTACTACCGATGCGACCCCAGGCATTATCTGGCGACGCTCGAAATGTCGTTATAGTCGAAAAACTTATGAAACCCGGTGCCAGGTTAGATATTTTTGGGAGACTTTACTATGCAATTGTATAACCGTAGAACTTTCCTCAAGACAGTGGGATTAGATGTAGCGGCATTAGCGCTAGCCGGTTGCGCTGGTCCATATCAGGGTAATCACCCAAAAAAACAGAACTCAAAACCGAATATTGTATTTATTCTCGCTGACGACCTGGGCTACGGTGACCTTCGCTGCTACAATCCTGAATCGAAGGTCCCCACCCCCAACCTGGACAAACTGGCAGAAGAAGGCATGCGTTTTACGGATGCCCATAGTTCTTCGACGGTTTGCACACCCACTCGATACAGTCTGCTCACCGGTCGCATGGCTTTCCGCACCGGCAAAGGAGGCGTCTTCACCGGCGCCGGAGGGCCCTGCCTGATCGAACAGGAACGCCTCACCCTGCCCCAAATGCTGAAAAACCAGGGTTACGCCACGGCATGCTTCGGAAAATGGCACGTGGGATTGACATTCTTCAACAAGAATGGAGAACCCATACATCGGGGTGGTCTCGAAGCCGTCAAACAAATCGACTACTCACGCCCCATCACGGACGGCCCCATCAATCGCGGGTTCGATCAATTTTTCGGCACCGCCTGTTGTCCCACCACTGACTGGCTCTATGCCTACATCGATGGCGACCGCATTCCCGTACCTCCTACCGGCATCCTAAACCGCGATCCCCTGCCCAAACACCCCTACTCCAGGGACAATCGACGCGGCATGATCGCTCCCGACTTCGATCTTGAAGAGGTTGACCTTGTTTTTCTCGAGAAAAGCAAAAAATTCCTCGAACAACACGTCAAGGCAAATCCCGTTCAGCCCTTCTTTCTTTTTCACTCGGCTCAGGCCGTACACCTGCCCTCATTCCCCGCCGATCGTTTCAAGGGCAAAACAAACGCCGGGCCCCATGGCGATTTTATCTTCGAGAACGACTACATCGTCGGCGAATTGATGAAAACCATTCAGCGCCTCGGCCTCGCCGACAACACCCTGGTCATTTTCTCCAGTGACAACGGGCCCGAAGTCACCACCACCATAAACATGCGCGACGATCACAAGCACGACGCGGCTCGACCCTGGCGCGGCATGAAACGCGATCAATGGGAAGGTGGCCATCGAGTGCCCTTCATCGCCCGCTGGCCAGGAAAGATTAAACCAGCAAGCACCTCCAGTCAGATGATCAGTCTTACTGACGTGATGGCGACCTGCGCCGCGATTGTACGAGCCGAACTGCCCGAAAACGCCGCAGAGGACAGTTACAACATCCTCTCCGTCCTCAGGGGCAAGCAGGGCGACAAGCCCGTCCGTAAGTACCTCCTCCAGCAGACAATCAGCCTCGCTCTTTCTATCCGGCGAGGACCCTGGAAACTGCTGGACCACAAGGGCTCCGGCGGCAACCGCTACGAGAGAAATCCGCGACTGAAAAAATACATCATCAAGGACACCGCCCCGGACGCGCCAGGCCAGTTATACAACCTCGATTCTGACCCCGGCGAAACCATAAACCTCTATTTCCAGCAACCGGAAATCGTAAAGGAATTGAAAAACCAGCTGGAAAAGTACAAATCCAGCGGCCGCAGCGCACCATCCCGAATTTAACGAAACGCGATTGTCCTGTCGCTCCGCACATACTGCCCTACCAATTAAGACCGGTAGTATTCCAGATAGGTCCCACAACCACTGCCTTGGGCATCATAGCTGCTGCCAGGCGGAGGGGCCATCGGTCGCAGTGTTCCAGTCCAAGTCCCGGAATGCCACGACATAATTCAAGTATAGAGGAATTTGTTATTTTGGGAGATATGACGATACAGTCAAACCTCTGGAAACCGCATAAAAATCTGCGATTTCAGCCCAATAGCTAAGGAACCTTGAACTTTTGACGCCGGCGTTACCCCATTGACCAAAACCCGTATTATTGG
>CAZWKM010000029.1:0-11507 GCA_964634165.1 uncultured Pirellulales bacterium
ACAAAAAAATATTTACCTTATTTAATATGATACGCCTCTTTTCATATAACTGTTCGCGGGTATTTTGAACATATTGGACAACGCACCCAGCCGTAAAGCACTAATTCTCGCTGATTGTACTCGTTTTCGTACTGCTGTCAAGGATATTTTTGGAGTGGAGGGCAGCAGCGCTCGCCCGCGGTTCGCGATTCGAGGCTCGGTTTACGATTCACGCATTAGACACTCCAGTCTCTGGAGCCCTTGATGAATTTGTTTTGCAGGATTATGCCAACTACCGCCGGTACTATCATCGCGACCGGCAGAAACCAGTTGTGATTAAGCACCAGAACTTTAACCATGTCATTCCATCCCACGTGTTTATTGCACATTACCGCCAGGGTTCCTACTACCATTAATGCGCTGCCGCCCACGCTGGAAAAGAGCATAATAGCGATTTTGAAAATGATAAAGGAGATCATGCCGCCGGCCACCATCCCAATAACCGCACCGGCCCAAATGTATCTTTCGTTTAATCCACAGGCGTACCATATTCCCGATGTGAGTATTCCGCCCGCGACCGCACCTAATATACAAACCGCCCATCGTATCAACGGCACAGAAAGAGCCGCCATTACCCCAAGACCTATCAGCCCACCCAAAAGTCGGCCGCTCTCACCGCTGATTTTATCACTTATCGTTATTCCCATAATCAGGCCCAATAGCGCAAAGCTGATTACCACCAACATCTTGAAAATACGCCAGCCGTAGAAAAGGCAAACCGCCCCGAAAGACATAAAGGTCAGCGCCTCGAGCAAATTGAGCGATGTGATATATTCCCAAATCAAGTCGATGGGGACAATTGCTTCTTCTGCTGCCTCGCGGCCTGTACTTTCAACCGCCTGGGCAAGGATAGTAACACAATCCATTATTTTACCCCTTAATTTCCTTTCAATTTCTCACAGTAAACTGCAACTGATTACTATAAAATTTCTCAACGCAAGCGGGGCCCGAACCCGCAAAATGGGGTCCCAGTTACGTAGTCCGCCAACTCGGCGTTGTTTCGTCACGTCCTTGCTTATCCTTTTTCGCTTCTTTTCTTCTTATCGCTTTACTCTTCAGCCACGGACAAAGTAATAGCTGCTCAGTCGTGCCGAAAACTATCATCACTATAGAGACAGCAGCATAAAATAATGTTCTGCGACCAATACTGCTTATGGGCTCAGCACCTTTGTATAATAACAGTAGAATCATACCGGCAAAAACAAGCAGTGTCCCCAGGGTCGCACAGCACAAAGCCGACGTTAAACGCCAGAAGTAAAATCCACCCGTTAGGAAAATTACCACAAGCACCGCTATTATTGCCCAGTTATATAGCGGCATTTGTGAACAGGCCTGTTTTATCCTGTCGCTAAAAAAAACTGCGTACACTTTCACTATGTGTATACTTTCGTGGAGGTTGGTATATGGAGAGCGATTCCATATTTTGTCTTGATTAAAAGGATAATAATCCTGGATTGGTTCTTGCGGATTTTCAATATACGGTCCAGCCAAAACGACGATGCCGATGGCGACTGCCAGCGCCGCTGCCAGCATTGTGATAAAAAACCTCTCGAATATTATTGCGATGACCGCACCTACACCTGCCGAAATCATCGCTGACATAACATTCCGGCCGATTACGAAAAATCCCAAAATACCCCCGCCAACCGCGCCTACGACAACGACTAAAAGTTTTCTGAGGCCAAGGCCGCCGAGCCAGACAAACAATCCGACAATAACACAAATTAACCCCGGCGCGATTAGAATTATGGGGCTGAAGCTCGCTGCCGTTTGTTCAAAATTTTGTGCAATTTCAAGCATAGTGCCTTTACCAGCCGCGCGGACAAATTTATTGTTCGTTTATTTTATTATTTATCGGCCTATTTGCACAATTTCCGTTAAAGAGTTGAATGCTTTGCAGATACGAGGCCAAAAACGCTGATTTGCTCCGATAGGGCAGCTTTAATGCGGATGAGAGGAGTCGAACCTCCACGAGCCGAAGCCCACAGGCACCTGAAGCCTGCGCGTCTGCCAATTCCGCCACATCCGCAAAACGAACACCCAATTATCGGGAGTTCTCGTCGTTTCGTCAAGAATTTTAGCACAAACCCCGTTAGAAATCGTTAGATTCGCTTCTAACAGGCGAATTCTATGACGCCGTAATAAATATGATACAAAAAGGGAAAATTTCTAACGGAGTAAATCTCTAATAACACATCGACCGTCTTCAACTTATGAGGGTGATATCGGTTATATCAAACTCGAAAAAACAGAAGTTTTGTCCCCGACCCAGCAACAATTAGGCACAAGCCCCGTAAGTTAGCCGTTGGTCTTACGGGGCAAGCCCAAGCTCAATTGGTGCGGGACAAAACTCCGATGTCATTACCGGACGTTTGTTTGGGTTGCCCCGTGTCGTTCGCGAAAATGAGGTCCGCCTCAAATAAACCTCCGTTTTTTTTGCCTTTGGCCGTTTTTTAAGTATATTTTAATTAGTATATTTTAAACAGTAAAACCTCGAAAAGGGCAGGAGTTCCACACCTCATTTTGAGCTTCTTACCCCTGTTAAGTAAGTGGGGCCCTGTTTTGCCGGGCTCCCAAACGCAAGGGGGAGCGTTTGGGGACCCGTAATAAGTCACAAAATGGGAACCCGGCAAAGCAGAGCGCTCGTTGCGTGGTTGTTCGCAGTTTATCGAGGTTAAAATCTGATAAATGGTGGTACTTGAAGGTGAGCGACATGGAATCCGCACAAGTTATCTCTAACACCCCTAAACCAGATGCTGTTCTTCTTTTCGGTGAATTTCTCGTCTCTAAAGGTCTATTAACCCGCAGAGCATTGGTCGAAGCGCTAAACGAACAGCGAGAGCGTGGCGGCCGACTCGGCGAAGTATTGCTTCGACTGAGGATGCTAAACGACGAGGATGTTACTTGCGCCCTGGCCGAACATCTCTCAATGGAGTACATTCGCTTCGATGATATTAGCAAGATAGATATGAACACCGCTCGAATATTGCCTGAGAGCATCGCCAAGCGATTCTGCCTTGTAGCCATCGGCGAGAAAGACAACAAAGTTACCGTTGCGATGGCTGACCCGCTCAATGTTATCGCAATAGATACAATCACGCTGAAAATGAAGCGTCAGATTAAAGCAGTAATTAGTTCGCCTCAGGAAATTCGCCATGCGATAGAGGTGATTTACCACGGTTCCGATGTTGAAGAACAGCGGCTTCGAGACATAGTGGAGCTCGAAGCTGGTGAAGAAGAATCGCTCGAAGCTGATATGGCAGAGACGGATATCAGCGGCGAATTAGCTGCAACCAAGCCGCCTGTAATTCGCTTTGTTGATTTACTGTTAAGCCAGGCCGTTAAAAGCAGGGCAAGTGACATTCATATCGAGCCGCAGGAGTATTCAATGATGATTCGCATGCGAATTGACGGCATGCTTCGTGATATGGTCCCCCCGGCCAAAAAGATGCAGGCCGCGGTTGTCACCAGAATTAAGATTCTCTCCGAAATGGATATTGCCGAACGCAGACTGCCCCAGGACGGCCGATTCAAAATAAAGACCTCCGGTAGAGATATAGATGTCCGGGTATCGGTAATTCCAACAATATACGGCGAAAAAGTGGTGATGCGAATCCTGGACGCATCAGCCGCAAGTCACGACGTCGATCAGCTTGGCTTTGAACCAGAACTTCTTGAAGAGTTTAAAACCATATTGTCGCAGCCCCACGGCATCATAGTTGTCACCGGCCCGACCGGCAGCGGTAAAAGTACCACGTTATATTCAGCCTTGAATTACCTCAAAGACCCGACAAAAAATATTACAACTGTCGAGGACCCCGTGGAATACCGTCTTGCCGGGATTAACCAGATTCAAATCAAGCCTGAAATCAATCTCGATTTTGCAATATGCCTGCGGGCAATCTTGAGACAGGACCCCGACATAGTTCTAATAGGTGAAATTCGGGACAAAGAAACGGTCGAGATTGCGATAAAAGCATCTTTGACCGGCCATCTTGTCTTGAGCACCTTCCATACCAACGACGCACCCAGCGCGATAAGCAGACTGGTCTATATGGGAATTGAGCCGTATTTGCTGGCTTCCACGCTGAATTTAGTCATTGCTCAGCGACTCGTGAGGAAAATTTGCAAGCGCTGCAAAGAACCTGTAACCTTAAGTAAGGAAGTCCTCAAGCGTTTGCAAATTGACCTCGATAAGAAGGCCGGGGACGCTGTCTTTTACCACGGCAAAGGCTGCAAAGCCTGTGGAGGGACGGGCTATTCGGGTAGATTACCCGTATTTGAGTTCCTGGTTATAAACAACGATATCAGGGAAAAGCTCATTGCCGGCGCCGATGAATCGCAAATAAGGGCTATGGCACGTGAAAAAGGCTATGGGGGGTTACTCGAAAGCGGCATAAGCAAAATGCTGCAGGGTTTAACCACCGCGGAAGAGGTCCTTAGCGTAACATTTACGGAAAATATAAAAGCATAGATGTCGGATACTGGATGACGAGGACTGGCCAAGGCACCCAGGGTGGCACCCTCAAACGAAGTTTGGGGGTGGTAAGCGTAAGCACCTCCAAGCTCCACTTCGTTCCGCTTGAAGGTGTCACCCGCCGATTTTTACTAAACTCAAGGTTTGCGGACGCCGATAACAAGGCGTAAAACGAAAGATGAAATACGCAAAAAGACGGTGTCACTTTTTAAGCTTAATGTAATGAAAAGCTATAAGTATATTGCTCGGGATTTGGCAGGCGTACGAAAAGAAGGCTTCTTACAGGCGGCCTACCCAAATGACGTACTTAGCTGGCTTCGCGAACAGGGCTTTACACCTATCTCTGTCAACGAGATGTCTGTCAGCCCCGAAAAAAACCCTCGAACACCTCACCGAAGGCGAATCAAATCAGCGGACCTGGCGGCGCTTTGTTGGCAGCTGAACACAATGGTAGACGGAGGAATTCCCATTACCACTGCTTTAGAGGCCATCGGCGAAGACATAGAAAATTTACAGATTCAGCAAATCCTACAACAGATCCTGGAAAAAATGCAGAAAGGTCAAACTTTATCGGATTGTCTCTCGGAATATCCGAAGGTTTTCAACCAGTTGTCTTGTGCGATGATATTAGCCGGAGAAACCGGCGGTAATCTCGCCGATGCACTGCAAAGACTGGCGGAGTATTTCGACAATCGCGATAAATTGGCGAAAAAGGTCAAGGGAGCGATGGCGTATCCGGTCTTCGTATTCACATTTATTATCCTGATAGTCATATTCATAATGGCTTTCGTTGTTCCGCGATTCCGCACTATGTTCGACCAAATGGGCGCCGAGCTGCCTGCTTTTACCCGGGCATTTATGGGTGTTTACGATATGCTGCGCTACAATCTAATCTACATTATCGGCTCTGTGCTGCTGATAATCACTTCCGCAGTTCTTGCCTCCAAAACAAAAAAAGGCCACTATTTATTTAGCAGGATCGCCCTGGCCATACCATTGTTCGGCAAGGTACTCAGCCAGGCCTTCGTCGCAACGTTCTGCAAAACGATGTCAACGTTAATTGCCGCAGGCGTTTCGGTGCTTGAGGTATTCGATATCCTCTCCACGATGAGCGGTAACGATATTATAAAGTCAGCGATAGCGCAAACAAGAGAGCGAATTGTCGGGGGCTCAAACATCTCCGTGAGTATGGCCGAGACCGGCTTCTTCCCTAATATGCTCGTCAAAATGATGCAGGTCGGCGAGGAAAGCGGCTCACTGCCAAAGGTGCTCGACAGAACCGCTATTTATTACGAACGAAAGGTCGATTCTCTGATAACGACTCTGATGAGCTTGCTTGAGCCGATAATGATTGTAGTAGTTGGTGCGGTTGTATTGGTGGTAGTTCTCGCACTGTATCTGCCTATCTTCACGATGTCGCCGCAGGGGGGATAAGGCCTATAACTGACGATTGACAATTGAATATTGAAAAAAGAATTTAGCCACGAAGACACGAAGTCACGAAGGAAAATTTGAAATAAAAAAATATATTCTTAGTGTCTTGGTGCCTTTGTGGCAAAAGATAAAAAATAGCCAATAGAAAATAATCAATAGTAAAGTCGCTAATGAATTTGGTCGATTGTGATTGTGGTAAATCGGAGAGGATACCTGCTTTCGCAGGTATAAGCGTAATTTTAACACTTTTTAAGGAGAAGTTAAAAATGAAAAGCAGAAAAGGTTTTACACTGATTGAGCTGATGGTCGTAATCTTCATCGTCGGCATCTTAGCTGCAGTGGCAATTCCGATTATGCGAGGCCGAATCGATTCAGCCAAGTGGTCGGAAGGCAAGGCCGGCGCCGGCAGTATCCGCACCGCAGCCCGCGCATTCTGCGCCGAGAAAGGCCCAAGTTACACCTATGTGGCCACCCCGCCTTCGCTGGCAGACCTGGGCTTTAATATCACCGCGGGGGCCGGCGGTGATCTGGACGGCAAGTACTTTACTGATGACGCCTATGCCATCACCTGGAGCGGCTACGATGATTATCTGATTACCGTAACTGCAATTGATTCCCTCAGCACCGATAAACCTACAACGCCGGCGACGGTAACGCTGGATGAGACCGGTGCGTGGACTCCGTAAGGCAGCTACGACCATATTTGTCAAAACTACCTCTAATTGTCTGTTCAGACGAAGACGTGGGGGCCTTGAGGCCTAAGGCCCCCACCTTAGATTAAAGAGCACACCCGCTTTTTGATGGGGGTGGTAAAGACTTTTT
The DNA here is from genome assembly GCA_964634165.1 of uncultured Pirellulales bacterium. GTDB lineage: Bacteria > Planctomycetota > Phycisphaerae > Sedimentisphaerales > Anaerobacaceae > JAUVYQ01. The sequence goes on from CAZWKM010000029.1 coordinate 6,773, forward strand.
TATTCCCCCGGCACCAACGGAAAATCGGACCTGATACCCTGATGACCACTGCCCGATAACCTGGTACCCTGATAGCCAGCGAAATAGGACCCTCTTAAATAAACCCCGTTAGAAATTCCAATGGGGTGAATAAGAATATAGTACAAAAAGGTGAAGATTTCTAACGGGGTAAACCGATAATTTTTTTGCTTTGAGGGCTTTTTGTAGTATATTTTAATTAGTAAACCCCGTTAGAAATTTTACAACGGCCGGTAGGATACAAAAGGGGATATTTCTAACGGGGTAAAGCGTGGAGAAAGGGGCAGTTTTCACACCTCTTTTTGAGCTTCTTGCCCTAAAGTCAAATAGTTGAGGTGAGGATGGCTATTATGACTATTAAGCGGCCCAAATGTGCAGCGGCAATCACTCTGGTCGAGGTAATGGTGACGATTCTCATCCTGGCAGTGGCGGTTATCGGAGCATCAGCATATAGATACCATTCCGCCCTGGATGCACGAAAAGCTGATGAGACGGCAACGGCTACCAGAATCGCGCTGCTGCTTTGCGAGAATTGGCGCGGTATACGTGGCGACGAGACATTTGATCCGGAAGACTATTGGGCCCAGGACCTGCCGGTGATTGAAGTCAGCGGCGAAGGCCCACAAGTGTCGCCGGGCTTTACAGTATTGAACACCCCCTACACCGTTGAAATAAATAATGTCTTATACTATGTGACGATGTCATGGAAAGATATTTTTGCCGGATTGAGGGCCTTGAATGTTGCCGTGGCCTGGAATCAGAATGGTTCCGGCTCCGGCTCAACAGCTTTTGCAGAGGCCGATAAATCATTCAGGCTCACAACCTACGTTGCATTGTGAAAGGGGTGATTAGCAATGTTTAAGAAGAGAACCGAAAATCCAAAAGGCTTTACCCCGTTAGAAATTCTATCTCGCGGTAATAATATGAGAACGCCCGCAGGAAACACTCCCTGCTGGCGGGGCACTGCACTGAAGCGATCTGCTTCTAAGGGGGTGAAATTTCTAACGGGGTTTACGAGTATAGAGTTGATGATAGCCACAATGATTGGGTGCATCGTCATGCTTGGCGTCGGTATGGCAATAGCTGACAGTCACCGAGGTTACAATGCAATGTACGACCGTATGTACTCCGATGTAGTAACCGACGGCTACGTCGCGCGGAAAACGTTTGACAGTGTGATTCGCAGGGCAACCAGGACAAGGTTCTTACTGGATGCAGACGGCAATTGGCTCGAGGTTTATTACTGCCAGGACCCCAATACCACTATCGTTGACAGCTATGCACGTTTCTCTGAGGCCAACGGCGAACTGTATATCGAGTATGGCAGCCTGAATCCAAGGCAAACATTGAGCACCGACACTGTCTGCGCTAATGTAGCCGGCTGTGTCTTTTTCAAGGGGGCCGGTCGCTCCGCCCAGATGGTACTTACGCTCGACAACGGCTCGCAGACAATTACCGTTGTCTCGTCCGCTGTTATGCAAAATCAATAACAAAACGCCTCGTAAACTCATAAAGGCCGGTTCGGGGGACTAAAATGAAGCCGCTGCAATCAAAAAAAACTGGCCCCGTTAGAAATTCCAAAGGTGATAAGAATATGCCAGAAAAAGGGAAGATTTCTAATGGGGCGGGCTTTGCAATACCACTGGCGATGCTTGCGGTCATAATATTATCTGTAATAGGTGTGGGATTGTTGAGTCTCGGTATGCACGGTCGTCTCTTCTCCGTAAGAAATACCTCGGAGGTTGCAGCACGCTGCGCTGCCGATGCCGCGCTGACAAAGGCCGTCTTTGAGATGAACGAGAAGCTGAAAGTTACACCCTGGGATGACAGCACCCTGCCGCAGGCAGCAGATGAAGTGCTGCCGAATTCCGACGCAACTTTTAGCTATACAATTACAGGAGACATCGACAGCGGTTATATCGTTGAATGCATTGGCAAATCCGGCCTGGCCGAAAAAAGGATTACCTTCACTCTGCAATTGCAGGGACCATTTGAGCCTCCAATCTTGACCCGGCAAACTATCCTATTGAAAAGCGGGACGTTAGTTGAGGGATACAACTCTCTGGACCCATGGGACACTAATATACAAGTAGAGATTGGCACCAACAGCATTTTGCCCGACAGCATAATTCTCAATAACGGTGTAATTGTGAACGGCAATGTCTTCGTAGGTGTCGGGGGCAACGTCGAAACCGCTATAAAAGACTTAGGCGCCAGCATCTACGGAAGCTATGCTATTACTTATGAGATTGAGTTTCCGCCCGTAACTCCGCCGGTGCTTGCCGATACGGGTACAGGCATTAGTGTCCACGGTACAATCCTGCCAATCGGGCCGGACTATACCGGTCAATATGACCAGATTCAGGTGAAACGTGCCACCAATCCCGGAATATTGGAAATAAAGGGTGGAGATGTTGTGCTATATGTGACCGGAGACGTCGGGCTTGGCCAGGGGTGCGAAATTATTATAAGGGAAGGCGCATCTTTAACTTTGTATCTGGACGGCGATTTGAATGCGGGTAACGAAGCCGGAATCAATAATGAGAGTCTTCCGGCAAGCTTAAGACTTTTCGGTACAGCTACAGAAGAGCAGCAGATCACCCTCAAAACCAAGAGCGAATCCCTGGGTGCAGTTTACGCCCCGAATGCAGTAGTTACTCTTATGGCCGATGGTGATGTACGTGGGTCCATTGTCTGCAAAAGTTTTGAGATGAAGAGCGGCGGCAATTTCTACTATGATAAAGCGCTGAGAGATGTCGGCGCCGATGATGATGTTGTGCGCTTCGTAGTAACACAGTGGCGCGAGTGGTAAAGAGTATTGACGATTGACGATTTCCAATTGTCAATTGAAAATAGAATTAGCCACGAAGACACGAAGGAAGAAGTGAAATAAAAAAATATATTCTTAGTGTTTTGGTGCCTTTGTGGCAAAAGATAAAAAATAATCGAAAATTGGAAATTGAGAAAGGGAATGTCAAAATGAGTATAAACAAGTCACTACAATCAAAAAAGCCCGGCTCTGCAATAGCCCTGGCACTGCTTGTGGTCGTAATATTGTGTGTAATGGGTGCCGGATTGTTGAATCTCGGTCTTCACGGCCGTATGCTGGCAACACGGACCACCTCGGAGATTTCAGCGCGCTGCGCTGCCGATGCCGGGTTAGAAAAGGCCCTCTTTGAAATGAACAAGAAGTTGCTGCTCAAACCCTGGAATCCTAAAAACCTGCCAAAGTCAACAGGTGCAAGCTTAGTGCATTCTGATGCAACTTTCGCCTTTACGATTACGGGCAGTCCTGACTACATCTTCGACGTGGATGTAACCGGCACAGCCGGCCGGGAGACAAGAAACATCAGTTGCACTTTTGTCTTAGTAGGCCTGTTTCGAAATGCGGTATATGCCCAAGACAGCTTAGTATTAGAAAACGCCTTTCTTATCGATGCCTATAGTTCCGAGCAAGGCCCTTACGGTGGGGTCAACGCGCTCCAACCGACAACCGTCGCCACCGGCGACCCGAACGCCGTGGCAATGGGCAACGGAGTTATTTATGGCGACTTTCTCATCGACTATGGCAGGGAGCTGCCTGCAATAACGCCGCCGACAGGGTCACCATTCAACGTCAGTATGGGGTCAATAGATTCGAACGAAGTAAACGTTACTTTTGGTCCGGCCGACAGCGGCCAGTACGATGAAATCAAGCTCTCAAAGTGCAAAATGACTATCGATGGTGAAGTAACACTCTATGTAACAGGAGACTTTGACGGTAAGCAGTTTAGTGAGGTTGAAATCCTGCCGGATTCATCATTAACCATCTATATAGACGGCAATATGAACTTCCGCAATACAAGCTCGGTCAATGCCCTGATACAGGACCCGAAGTTATGCCAGATATTTGGGACTGGCGAGGAGGGCCAGAGTTTTTTGTTCGAACAGAGTGCGGTTCTTTACGGGACCATTTACGCTCCTGGTGCCGATATTACTATGAATAATTCCGCCGAGCTATATGGGGCTATTATATGCGATAATGCCGAAGTAAGTAATTCAGCCGAATTGCATTTTGACGCGACCCTGTTAAGGACCAGCGTTAACGAAATTGGGGCTGAGTTCATAGTGCAGAGCTGGCAGGAAGACTAAACTCGTCCCGTTAGAAATTCCGCAGAAGCGGCTCAGTCTGGAAAAAGGGCGATTTCTAACGGGACTCGATTCTTGATACCCGATACTCGATATTCGTTGCGAGCATCGAGCATCCGGTATCCAGCATCGATTATTTATAGGACCCGCCATCTTAAAATCACCCGCATTAGCATATTAAACCGGCATATTGTAATTTCTACGTAAAACAGCCGCTTTTTTAAGCCGATAGATGATAGCGGATGGCTATGTCGGATAGCGTACACCCTAAACTAAAAAAAGGTTGAAGAACTTATGAACTTGGATTGGAAACGATCGTTCAGGCTTGAGTTTGAGCACCACGAGGTCTTCGGGCTGGACATTGGCTCATCGGAAGTCAAGCTAATCCAGCTGCGCAAAAACGGCACCGATTACGCAGTAACTGCAGCCGGCATAGCCCCAATTGGGGCAGGCGAAGATGGCAAGAATCGCAGGGAAATAAACACCATCAGGGCAATTCGCGGATGCCTTAAGTCGGCCGGGATTCAGACGCCGCTGGCCGTTTGCAGTGTATGCGGCCCGGAAGTTGCAGTACGCCATTTTAAGTTTC
>CAZWKM010000030.1:0-11392 GCA_964634165.1 uncultured Pirellulales bacterium
CAAAGTATTATGAAAATAAATGGCAGCGGAGAGTCCGAAAAAACAAACCCAATACGAACCCAATTCAAACCCAATCAAACCCAATCCCCCAGCGCGATACGCAATACGCAATACGAGATACGAGATACAAACCCAAACAAAGCCTGTCCTGAGCGCAGTCGAATGGGCCAATTTCAAAACGTAGAAAGATTACTTGCTTTAGAACAAATTGCTGCTATAATGCTTGAGTTTATAGACCACGAACTATGAACTAACAACAACGAACTAAAAACAGGAGATTTCTTATGTGTGATAAATGTGGTTGCGGTGATACTAACGCAGAAAACAGCACCGTGAGGCGTCCCCAAGCGGACTTCGAAGAAAAGGTCAAAAACACAATCGAGACCATTCGGCCAGAACTACAAAGCCACGGCGGCGATATCGAGCTGGTAGGAATAGAAAACGATAATACCGTTAAAATTCGCCTGCAGGGCGCCTGCCAAGGTTGTCCCGGCGCTCAAATGACCCTGAAAATGGGCGTTGAACGCCTGCTAAAAGAAAAAATACCTGAGGTCAAAGAAGTCATCGCTGTAGATTAAAAAACTCAGGGGACCAGGCTACCAGCGTTCCAGGTTATGAGGTAGCGTGATACCCTTGCCTTCAACGAGGTATGTAAAGCGGCCTATCACCTTACCGACCTAAAGTCGGTTCGACTTCAAAACCTAAAGCTGCTAATACCTCTTCCAGCTTTTCAATACTTTTCTCCAACGCTTTTTTCGACTGCTCCTGATGCTGAATCGCAGAATGAATCCTCTGTTTCACTGTGACAATGCCGCCATAACTTAAGTTCCCATATTCGCCGCCGGCCAGCAATTCCTCAAGCGCTTCGTATGCCGCCCACTCTTTCTCTAAAGCGGCATCAATCTTTTCCAACGCCTCAACTTTTTCAGCTATAGCGTGTCTAATATTGTTAATAGTAATTATTTCAAGAATACTCAGCCTAACTGTTTCGGGGACGAACAATGACTGGAGCGGGCCTGACCCGCTGGGCACCGGGAGGTTGGCGGTCTGGAACACTATCGTATCTAAAGCGCTTCCACTCTCACGATGAGCAATGCGGATTGTATAGTCGCCGGGCTCGGAAATCGTCCAAACAGCAGAGTGAGGAAAGCCGGCGTAGGCACAGCGGGTCGTGTTCTTAACTCCTCTGTTATCCCAGAACCAACTCGCCCGGTATTGATGGTACATAAAGTAATCCGGGCCGGCACCGCTCAGCAGCGTGCCGTCGGGCTTCAGGATAAATGCGTACAGGGAATCGGAGGCTCCATCGCGAGCGGTCCATCGTACATAGAGGTGGTACGTACCGGGTGTTCCTACAGATACCTTATAGTCAAGAAATGGGCCGTCGTAGAAATCGTCGATAGGAGCGATGCTGCCGATGTGGAGGCCGAGGGCCTCCATATAGTTACCGCGGGCACCGCTTTTGGCGGTGGGCGCGACTTGCCCCTCGCTGGGACCTTCGAGGAATGTGTTATCGCTGCCGTTGACTTCCCAGAAGTCTGCGCCGGCACCAGAAATACGCCTGGAGTAGTTCTCCGCTTCCATCACAAAACGTCCATTGTTACTGTCGCCTGCGAAATCATCGTGGAAGATAATGTCTCCCGCAGCAGGGCCCACCATTGCTAACAAAAGCATCGACATTAACAAGCAGATGTTAAGATTAGCTCTTCCTCTCATTTTGCATCCCTTTCAGAAAAACAGGAGATTAAATTGGCACTGTACATATTTTTTAAGACGCTAAACAGCAAACTTCGGTTGACAAAAATTTTCCAATTTTGGATTTTTTTCGAAATTTAGGCCCGCCAGCCATTTATGGGGGCCTCAAACGCCCTTCATCGCGTTTGGGAACCCTTGCAAATGCTTTGCAATTTTGCGAGCGTTCGGCTTTTCTATTACGCCTCTCTCGGTAATAATAGCGGTAATATCCCGCGCTTCTGTAACGTCAAATGCCGGATTATAAATATCAACACTGTCCGGTGCGATTCTTTTATCGCCAAAGAATGCCACCTCATCAGCCGTTCTTTCTTCGATAGGTATTTCGGCTCCGCTCTTTATACTCATATCGAATGTGCTTGACGGTGCAGCGATATAAAAAGGTATGCTGTGCTCTCTGGCAAGAATGCTCAAGCTGTAAGTGCCAATCTTATTTGCAGCATCGCCATTTGCAGCGATTCGGTCGGCCCCGGTTATCACCGCATCAACTCTGCCCTGCTTCATCAGCCACCCGGCCATATTGTCACAAATAACCATCACATTGATACCAGCCTGTTTCAACTCCCAGGCCGTCAACCGGGCGCCCTGCAGCAATGGCCTGGTCTCATCTGCATAAACCCTGAACTTCCTGCCTTTTTTATGTGCCTCAAACATCAACGACAAAGCCGTCCCTTGCCCTGCAGTCGCAAGTGCCCCGGCGTTGCAATGCGTCAAAATACCGGCCCCTTGCCTGATAAACTTCTCACCATTTTGGCCAATTCGTCGGCACATATCCACATCTTCCTGATAAATAGCGTTCGCCTCAGCTAAAACAATCTCGCGCAGTGCTTGTAACTTTGCCTTCGGCTCGCTTACAACAAATTGCTCAGCTTTTTGCCGAACTCTATCGAGCGCCCAGAACAGATTTGCCGCGGTTGGGCGCGATGACGCCAGATACTCGGCAGACTTAGCCAAAACTGTAAGTCCCCGCTGTAAATCATCGCCCCCCTTTTGTTTTTGCATAGCCAAAACCAGCCCGTAAGCCACCGCAACCCCTATTGCCGGGGCCCCACGGACGGCAAGTGTCTTTATCGCTTCACAAAGCTGCTCAATATCCCGGCACTGCAATTTGACAAATTCGCCAGGCAGACGCCGCTGGTCTATAAGCTCCAAAAAGCCATCAACACCACCAACCCATTTAAGTGCCTGAGTAATCATAACTATTAAATCCGAATATCGAAATCCGAAATTTGAAACAAATTCAAATGACACAAATTCAAAATTCTAAACTCAAGGGCTGTAAATTCTTCCCTCTCTGTAGTCTTGCCAAGCCGGCTCAAACGCCTTTCTGTCAGCCGGTGCCGGCCTTAATGCTATGTTCTCGCACCGGAACAAATCGGGCTCGCCTCTGTCATATTCAATCCGCAGCATAGAACTTCTTAACGCCTCATTCTCAGGTTTGAACTTCAGAGCTTCACCGGTTGTCTTGTTAATAATGTCGGGATGTATCTCAATACCGTCCTCGGCAAGAACAAGATGCGAGCCACGTGACCCGCTGCCTCGCTGAAGTAATTCCACAATCGCTTTAAGGAAAGCTGCGCTGGTCAAAGCCAAATGCTCCGCCTGGATTGCTGTTATGATACCTTTGGCGTCCCCTAATTTGAAGCCCTGCTGCTGTATATTTTTATAAAGTTTAACCGCTTCCTCCAGAGCTTTTCGGCCATCTTCCAACTCTCTTATATGCCCGGCTGATGCAGTCATACGGCTCTGAATTTCTTCTATCACTTTTTCAGGCAGTAAGCCGGGTGAGCTTTTGTACCCTTCGAGCTTATCGACAAACTGACTTAGCTGCCGGTCAATCTCGGCCTGCTTGTCCGAATAATCGGGTCCGTCTTCAGGCGGACAGCCATACACATTCACAATATATTCTGCCGCTCGCAGTCCGCCGACCTGGCCGGCGTTAAGGGCTGAGCCGCCGGGCCGCTTGACACCGTGCGTCCCGGCCATCTCACCGATTACAAAGGTTCGGGGAATATTGGACTGCCACCATTTGTTTACGGCAAAGCCGCCGTTGTTGTGCTGGGCACAAACCGCAATCTCAAGCGGCTCCGAATATAAATCAATGCCGTTTTCCTTATAAATTTCGATAGCCAGGGGATTCATAGCGTAAAGCCGTTCTATGGGCGTAGTATGAAACGCACCTGTTTTTTTCAGATACTCAGCAGCCTGCGGCTCAAGGTCATTAATGTCAAAATCTTTCATCGAAGCATTGCCTACTGGATTGTGCAAAAAATCCATAAAGACCCGCCGGCCTTTTTGAGTTTCATTAAAGACCAGAACGTCAATCAATGAAGATTGCAGATTCTCAATACGCTGCGGGTCAAACGGCCACTGATAACCTTTAAGGAAAATATCCGTAGCCATCCTGCTCATTGACGGGAAAAAGTCCGTCAGAAATTCCCGCTCGTCTTTGCCCGCAGCATCTGTGCTGAAGATTCGCGGGATTGCCTGCATGTAAGTACCGGAGACATTCCAGCGAAACTTTGTACTTGCCAGCCCAAACTGTGATTCGGTCAGATTTTCACCAACCAAACCTGCCTTAAACGCAAGGCCGTGGATGCCAACCTGGCCCTTTGGATAAACGCTGGTTTTATACATTTCCCCCGGACCACCTACAGCCAAAACAAGGTTAGCACAGTAGAAAACATTTATTGCATAATTGCCTTCGGTAATTTTATTTTTGTCTATTGTAACAACGCCGATAATTTGTTTCGATTCAGCAGCATCGATTGTAAGTAAATGTGCAACTTCCTGACGGTCATATATCTTAACTCCATACCGTTCGAGCTGTCTCTGGAGGCATTCGCTCATATATTTGCTCGTTTTAGGCCCGGCAGAAGTTGCCCGTTCGTAAGGGTCGTTGTCGGTTTTGTAGCCGCAGTAACTTCCTATTGGATCGTGGGGGAATGGAACGCCTGCCTGAACCAGATGGTAGAATTCACGAAGTGAGCCAATGGCTTCGGCAAGTGCCAATTCGCCGTGGCAGCACCCGGCAGCAGTTAAACTTTTCGCAAATTCTTCGGCGCTATCCGCTACATCCGGACTGGTGCCCATCTTATAATAGGTCTGCTTATCTGAACCGCTCATTCGCGATGCGCCCAGGCCGATTCCCGCAGTTACTACGGCAATCCTTTCTTGCGGATTTTCAACCGCTTTTTGGCTCAAGAATTCATAAAGGTGTACCGCAGAATTCATCCCTGCTGCGCCAGAGCCGACGATAATTGTGTTATACCGATGGATAGCGATGGTCTGATTAGCTATCTGTCTTGTTTCCATAGTCTATCGACCCGTCAATCGAGATTGAAATTCCTGCCGGTAATCTGGCTTATCTGCTCAATAGAAGCAGTGGCAAAATCGAGAGCGGGGTATTTTTCCGCCCGCAGCTTATCTATCAATTGTTTAATCCTTGTTAGCTCCTGTGCTAAAAGACCGTAGTCCTGCTCGTCGATGATTTTTTTCATCGTAGCTTTTTCAATCATACTAAATGAGCCGCCCAATGCCAGAACTCCCACATCAATATAGTCGGGTATGTTGCCGGCGTTCGTTCCGCCTGTGGGCACCAGACTGATGGTTTTGTGAATAGCCGGGTCGATTGCCTTAACAAAGGCCGGGCCGCCCAGTTGCTTAGCCGGGAATATTTTGCAGAGATTCGCCCCTTTGGAAAACTGGCTGACAACCTCGGTAACACTGCCGCATCCCGGTATTATGGGTACGCGAGCGGCAAACTTTTTGAAGGTCTCGTCACTGAAATTACCAGCCGAAACAAGATAGCACGCACCAGCATCGGTAACCTCTCGAACGGAAGGCAACGGGTCCTGCGGATTGGCCTTATTGTAAACATCAAGCATTCCAGGTGAGTCAATCAGACTTGCCGAACCCGCCACAAAATCCGGAAGCTCCTTACGCAGCAGCTCAAGTTTTTCCAAAGGCCTCTTTATGCGACAGGTTACCTCCATATTGTTGACACCCGCCTTTATAAGGGCCTCGGCCGTCTTGACAACATCGAGCTTGTCCTGATTGAAGACGAGGATGAACCCGTCTCTTAATAGTATCGTGATTGTGCCTTTGATATCCATTTTTCACTCTTTCTCATTTCTCGATACTCAATATCGAGCATTAAAGTCTTCTTAAATGAAAGCCGCCATCAACGTTAATTACCTGGCCGGTCGAGAAATCGAGCCTGCCCTGGGCGATGGCCCCGACGGCTTTTGCGACGTCTTCAGGCGTTCCCCATCGTTTAGTCGGCGTTAGTCCCTCCGCTATCAGTTTGTCATACTTGTCTTTGACAGCGCTGGTCATATCAGTTGCAATAATGCCGGGGCTGATTTCAAATACTCCAATATTATATTCAGCTAATCTGTCCGCATAAAGTTTGGTGCACATAGAGACGCCCGCTTTGCTTATACAGTATTCACCGCGCGCCGGCGAACTGGTGTATGCTGAGATAGAGCCGACGTTCACAATCCGAAAGGCGCGGTCAGGATACTGCTTTTTCTGTTCAATCATCCAGCTGGCAACAAGCTGAGTCAGGAAATAAGGCCCCTTAAGATTTATTCCCATTACCCTATCGAAGCTCTCCTCGGTCGCCTCAAGAATGTCCATCCGCTTTGTGGGGGCAACGCCGGCATTATTCACCAGGAAATCAGCCCTGCCGAACTTGCTTTTAGCCAGAGCAACAAGTCGGCTCCGGTCCTCGGCGCAGCTTACATCACCCTGCACAAATTCGCACCGTGCGCCAAGGCTTTCAACTTCCTTTTGTGTTTGCGTCATTGTCTGCTGTACACGATTAATTACCAGGTCATAACCCAGCGATGCCAACTCTTTTGCAATGGCTCTTCCAATACCACGGCTTGCTCCGGTAACTATTGCCACGGGTCTATCGGTCATTTTTCAAATCCTTACTTTTGCAAAAACTGGTCTATTTCTTTTGCAGCCGCCATTCCGTCTGCAACGGCCGCAACTACCGTCGATGGCCCTCTTACAAGGTCGCCGCCGGCAAAAACACCCGGTCTCGATGTCGCCAATGAATTTTCTTTTGTTTGAATAAGGCCGTTTCTTAATTCCACACCCGGAAGAATTTCATTAATTTTTTCCGCCGATTCCTGGCCTATTGCTTCCACCACAATATCCATATCAAGCTCGTAAGCGCTTGACTCTACCGGCTGCGGTCTGCGCCTGCCTGAGGCATCCGGCTCGCCCAACTTAGTTGGACAAACGGTAATTCCCGTCAGTTTCCCCTGCTGAGAAATAAATCCAAGCGGCTGAGTCAATATCAAAAAATGCACACCTTCCTTCATCGCCTGGGCCCGCTCGGCATCCCACGCGGGCATTTCTTCAAAGGAACGACGATATATGACATAAACGTCTTTAGCGCCCAGTCGCCTGGCGGTAACCGCCACATCCATAGCGGTATTGCCGCCACCTATCGCCGCCACACACTTGCCCGCAACATTCAATTCGCCTGGCTTTTTTGCCGCCGAAAGAAACTCCATCGCATTCCATAAACCATCAATATCCTCATTACCGATACCGACTGATTTTGGCAGGCCCATACCGATAAAGACAGCATTTAGACCTTCTTCTATAATCGTATCCAGATTGAAATCAGCGTTTAATTCTTTGCCGAGACACTTTAATAACCTGTCCTCAGGCACATCTTGAAATATAGCTGTAATTTCATTGTCGAGTGAACCGTTTGCCTTCTCCGACGGGATTACTGATTCTATTATTCCACCAAAATCGGTGCTTTTATCAAAGACTGTCACGGTATGTCCCGCTTCAAGCAGCCTCACGGCACAGGATAAACCAGCCGGTCCCGCGCCAATTATAGCTACGTTCTTGCCGGTCGTCTTTTCCGGTATACACAGTTTTGACCAGCCGTTCCTGTTGGCCCGTTCAGCAAGATACCTTTGTATATCAGCAATCGGCACAGGACCGTCGCCGATAAATTTCTGCAGACAGTTACCCTCACATTGCTGCTCGACCGGACACAGCCAGGCACAGACCTCGGGAAATACATTCGCTTCTCTTATCACCTCGTAAGCAGCACGGTCCTCGCCATCAAGGAATAAGCCGATGAATTTCGGTATGTTAACACCGGCGGGACACGCTAACCTGCACATAGACTCCTGGCACTGCCGGCACACCGATGCAAGCCGCACAAGATTATCTCTATCGCTCATCCTCCCGTGCGCAAATATTGGACCATATACTTCGTTGTCCCGCACCACGCATCCTGTCATTCCGCCATCCCGCATTATCTCCGTGCACGCACTACAAGCCACACAAACCTTACCTGGCTCAAGCCGACCCCTGGTAATAATATCTCTGGCAAAATCCGGATATGCAAACGCCATTCGCCCAACACCGACAATAGTAGCTAAGCCCTTTGCTTTGCTTGCCGCCGCCACATTTGGCAACAGTGTCCTTAGCCAGCTATAGCCCGTGCCGACAACTGCTATCCCAGGCCGAATTTCTTTTACCGCAGAGTTTGATTTATAGTTTTTTGTTTTTAATTTTACATCTAATTTTTTCTCTGCGCTCTCGGCGCTCTCTGCGGTTAATTCTTTGTAGGGAAATTCCTTTTGAATTTCTCCCGCCAGATTGATAAGTCTGCTTACGCCCGCGAGCGGATGTTCCGGCTCTTCATAGCCGCCGACTATCGGCTCATTGAAAGGCCTTCCCACATGCGGGTTGTAATATGGATTTGCTGCCGTGATGTTAATCATCTTAACCCCTCGCTCGGCCAATCGAGCGATTAGTCTCTTAGGTTCCGCCAAATCCGGCCTGGTGTAATCATCTTTATCGACACCCCATCCATAAGGATACGGTATAGCGTCATAAATACCAAGTCTCGTAACCACCGGCGTCTCTTCGCCAAGCTCCTTATGAATCTTATCAACAACATCCAGCACAAATCTAATTCGGTTCTCAAACAAGCCTCCGTACCTGCCCTTTCTGTTACGGCAGGCAAAAAGTTCATTTATCAGATATCCGTGACAGGATTTTACATCCACCGCATCAAACCCAACCTCAAAGGCCATCCTCGCCGCCGCAACATAAGCATCCTGAAGTTCATCGAGGTACTTATCAGTCAGGACAGGCCAATCATCCGGCAGTTTACTCTTTGCCTCTCGATTGGGCTTTTGCTGTGGCATCAAAGCATCTCGATAAGGGCAGCGCCCGGCAATCATCGGATGAGCAACCCCTCCCGGTTTGCTGTATCGACCCGAATGAGTAAGCTGCGCCACGATTACAGGTTTATGCTCTCGCCCAAAGTTTTTAGCCGCCACCTCCTGTATCATCTTAATCATAGTACGGAAATTATCTTTGCTTTTTTCATTAAGCCACAATTGCCTCGGATTAGCTCTGCCTTCGGGGACAACCGCTGTCGCCTCAGCCCACATCAGGCCTGCTCCACCGGCGGCAAATCTCTCATATCGTCGCAGGGTTAGTTTGCCCGGCCGGCCCTGTGCATCACCATCGCAGCCTTCCATAGGGTGCACCGCCAGTGAATTCGGTATGACCAGTCCACCCACCTGTACCGGCTCAGCTAAAATTGAAACATCCTCCATAGCGTCAACAGGGGCATTGAGCCGACAGCTCAACTGCTTCAAATCTTCAATTCCACGGAGCTGGAACTCCCACATTCTCTTATCTCTTTTTCTGGTACGGTCCTAATTTGAAAAAAATTTCATAAGCTGTAATTATAATAATGAAAAACACAGAAATAAAGTGGATTGATAGGGAAAAATAATGACGATGTCTCCATGTCAAATTACATCCGTGTAGGGTGCGATATTTCGCACCAATTGTCTGCAAACCACAATTCGTTAAATATGTCGCAGAAGACTTTAGGCGTTTAAAATAATAATTGCGAACAAGGCGTTTGGGCAGGTTGTTCGCAGGTCATTGTTTCTGAAGCTCAATCACTCCGGCAATCAGTTTCCAGCATGCCGGCTCATCATCCTCATCCCAGTCAGGTGGTTTGTAAGGCATACCTAAGCTCATGGTTAGAAAGCAAGACGGCGAAGGCTTATAGCCCCTATTCAGCCTTTCGAAGCAAACTGGATCTGTAATTTTAACTTCGAGTTCTCGACCACCTGACAAGATTGTTCCTTTCCAACTGGGCTTATCCGTGGGTTTCCTCCGAGCGTCGCGGACTTTGAAGCTGTCGACACGGATCAATTGCAACGTCACACGCTTCTCAAACGGTTTTTGCTGGAGCTCTCTGGGTGTCACGTATTTTCTGTGGTTGTGAAGCACGTAGTATGATCGTTTTGCATACTTCTCGATATCCCTGGGCATCATCTTGCCTCGTTGATACCATCGCCCCGGCAAGATGGTCCTGTTCTCGCTCTCAAAGCCAAAATCTGGCCCAGTTGAATCCAGGGGAATTTCTAATACATCGAGTAGTGCCGGGAAATGCCCGCCAAGTTTCATAGACGTTTCGGGAACGCGGCCATCATCCAGACCGGTTACAGGTCGGACCCGCTTTCCTGTGTCGAGATCAATCCCTGCGAGACACCAATCGTGGTGTTTCCATGAATTGGCCAGTACAACTATGCGCGTCATGGTCATAGGTGAATCACCTCAATGTTACCTATCTGCTCCTGAAGGTGTTCGGTTACGAGACGGCGATGACAATGCTCCGGGGTGTGTTCGCTGCAAAGAAGACAGTCGTTTTCACGAAGTGCGTCGGCTGCTGTGTCGGCGATCCTGCGCTTTGTCATCAAGTATCCAAACTTGCGTTCATATTCAGTCCAGGAGCCTTTCCTTTTCTTGAAGTCATCAAGAATGTCCTGTGTCGGTGCGAAATCCGGGATGTGCACATAGTCAATCCCCACTATAGCATGGAGGAAGTATTTTAGGTCTCGTGCTTTTGCGAATCCGGCAATCTGGGAGGTGTTACTGAGCCTTATGTCAACAATACGACGCACACCAGCGTTCTGCAAGCGCGTAAAGAATTCTTCAGCAGACTTCTTGGTAAAGCCAATAGTGAACAGTTTCATGCTTCTGCTGGCACCTTCTTGTATGCGATTTTTTCAGCTTGTAAATCGTACGCCTTCTCAATCAGGCCAGACGTTGAGGTCAGGTCTCCAAATAGCTCTGGTTGAAGTTTGTGAAGGTTAATGAGCCTTTTCTCTGACATCTCCTGTCGTTCTTCTGTACCATCTCCTAAGATGTGAGTTATCTCCAGGTCTGGACAGATCTTTTTCAATTCGCGGCACACCAGTATTGTTCTATGGCATGTTATGGGGTCGGATTCCGAACACATGAGGGCAATTCTGTAATGTTCAACTCCCTGAAGGACTACCTCTAATCCACGCCGGAAGGTTGACAAATGGACGATTCGGTCGTACTTTGCCTGACCGTCAATGTAGCAATCATCTTCAGATCGGTGTGCGCCTAATTCCCTGCCCAGGAATATGTAGTCAATGTTGGCATTTCTCAAGGCACTATCGAGCACGTCCTTATTAAAATGAGGCGAGTATTTGCTGTAGGGACTGGATCGGACATCGGCTATGGTGGAAAGCCGATGTGCCAAAAGTAACTCGATGAAATGGTCAAGAGAGTGATTTGAGTGCCCTATGGTGAATAG
>CAZWKM010000031.1:0-5737 GCA_964634165.1 uncultured Pirellulales bacterium
GGTCCAGCTCAATTTCGTATGGTTGCCCCGACGTCAAAAGACTCGAAACTGCAAAACCCATAGAAAACAAAACACACACGCTCGCTGCGATAACAAACGCAAATGATTGAATCCTGTTTTGCCTGACTTCTATCATATCATATTGCATCACTTCTTCGATTCACGAGTCACGAGCCACGATTCACGATTTGCTTACCGACTGAAAATAGCATTATGCAGTTTCTTCAGGGCTCGAAACGATTTTTTGGGCTCGAGCTGGGCCGTCAGCAGCCCGCTGTGAGCTATGGTACTGTCCCTTCTGTCGGTGAGATTCGAATATGTAACTGTATCAACAAATAGCCTGCTAAGCGCTATCTTATAGAACTGCTCAATCCACTGCCTCTGCCGAGATTGGTCCCATTCCTCGTGCCACGCGCCGGCAACTTCCGGCCGGTGCAAACCATCGCCGTTTCGGCTCGGAACTTCCACATCGGATATGTACAATGGCTTGGCTACAGGCCCAAAGTAATCCAGAATTGCCGATATCTGCATCATATCTCTAATGTGCATACCGGATTGATTTTTGCCGAACCGCATAACCAATCCGAACGCATCAAAATTAATCCCGCTCTGCACAACCATATCCATATACACCAACGGCGGAATCGTGTTAGGGGTCGTTGCATAATATTCACCCCACGGGTTGCTGATTTCTATTATCCGCAGAGCCCTGTCGCTTGCCTGTTTTACAGCCATATTAGCCGCACGCGTCATTTCCAGAACCTGCTCGAAGCTGAACCCAAAATGATTAAACGCATTCAGACCGCTTATAACACTCCACCCACGAATACTGCCTGAATACCGCGTGGCTACATTCAACACGAATTGATACGCAGTTTCGCGAATCTTTTCAAACTCCGCCCCCTTACGGAGCAGCCACTTCGGCAGATATTCCTTCGAGAAACGAAGCAGCGGACCTGCACCGATTGCCAATTTCTTCTTGCCAAGCACATCAATACACTTATCAACTATCGAAAAATCGTAACTGCCTTTATGAGACTCTATCTGCGCCCAGTTTATTGGTATCGTTACAGACCCGAACAATTCCAGCAGCTTCTCAACATATTTAGAATTATTAATCTGCATAGGGTCTATTCTACAGCCAAGGCAGCCTCGCCCAAAACCGTGGTTCTTGCTCCTTGTTTCAAAAAGCGATTCAGCCTGTTTTATTGCCAGCTTTTCAGAAAAAACTATGGCTTTTTTAAGCGATTCGTCTGCTAATTTAGACGCCAGTGGTGCCTCTGTTATATTTTGAATTGCCTGAACGAACAAATCCTGTGCCTCTTTCGAAATATCTTCTAAGCCCTCCACGCTGTCAAAGAACGACCAGTCTTCTCGCTTGTCAATGATTTGCATTAGTTTTGCCCGTGCTATCTCGACATTCAAATTATACAGGCGGGTTCTTTCAGGCAGGCAAGTGGTCGGTAAAAGCACCTTACCGAAACCGTCAATAGGCCACAGCAATGCCAGTCCCGCTGTCTCCAGATTTGGCCTCTTACACTCGATAAACCCATTCTTGAATGTAATCTTCGCTCGCCGAACGCCGACCCCGTCGGTCCCGAAAAGATAAGCGCCGCATAACGCAAATTCATCTACAACCTTGCCGCTTCTAAACACCTGGAATTTCACTTGTTACCTCAATTTAAACTTATTCATCGTGCCTGATGCTATTGCGTAATACGATATACGCAGTACGATATACGCAATACGAATTATAGCAATCCCACCCTTAAACACAACCCAAACTTTTATTGATTTTGATTAACTGTAGAAATGTGATACCAGGTATGAAATACCGGATACGAAAATCAATTCGAAGCTATCCCGCTCTGACCGTACACGCTGCACTGTTTCATTTGAAGCTCATAAAGCAGGTTGTTCTTCTCTATCAGCTTGGCTATCAAACCGATTTGATTCAGCAGCGTTTCAATCAGGTCGATATTTATCAGGGTTGATTCAGGACTATATTGTGGCAGAACAATAATCACATAACCGCAATTAGTCCGCTCCGTAGCCAATTGTACAGCAATAATGCTGAAGTCGTTTACTTGAGTTATAACCGGCTCAGCACCGTCATCGATTTTACCGCAGAGTTCTCTCAAAAACGACTCGCTGATGTTCAGCTCGGAAAATTTTTCAGAGTGGCTGGGCCAGCGGTTACCCTCTTTATCTATGATTACCACAATAGGGCCCCGTTCCGGCAGAATGTCAAAAAGCTGCCGCGCAATCTCTTCATTTAACACACCGCCCGGAGAAAACAGTGAGTCATACATATCCATTCAATCGGCTCCTTGCTTCGCTTTCAAAATAACGCCACCAACAGAAACTTCGGTATAATCAGACACTGGCTTGCTTGGCGTATGATATTTCGGTTTAACTCTGTCGGAAAAGCATCCCGCACCAACCGGGGGCCAGAATGGAAAACCTCAATAAACGCCCCAAAACACCGGCTTTCTACGCTAAACACATACCTGACCGACTTGGTGCGGGACTGAGCTTTGAAGTGGATTTATGGGACCCAGCACGCTATCCGGATGCTCGATGCTGGATGCTCACGAAAATGGTGAGTAATTAAATGGTGAGTGGTGAGTAGTTAATTAACCAATTAACCAATTACGAGTATCGAGAATCAAGAATTGTATCAACTCAAAAATCAAGCATCGATTTTAGCCTGGCCATCGGAAACCTTTTTCCAGGACAGTCAGTTACTCGCGCCCCCGGAGTGGTCTTATGACCGTAAACCCGGCTTTTCGGAATCCTGTACCGGTTTTGCAGAAAACGAACTAATTTCACAAGAGACTGCATCTGCCGCCTTGTAGGTACGGTTCGATTGAAGTTGCCCACAAGGCAAATTCCCGCTGCCTTTTCGTTCGCCCAGTTGTTAGGTGTCTTACAATGTGCTCCTGTAAGCTGCTTACGCCAGCGAAACGTAACCTCAACCTGGCCATCACCGCTGTTGGTTCCGTTACCTATAACAAAATCGTAGCCAACCCCTTCCCAATATTTGTTTTCCCTGTGCCACTTGTCGAATATAGCTGCGTTTCCATTTTCCGTCGCTGAGTGATGTATCACTATAGCTGTCCATTTCTTTTCCATCCGAGAAGGCGGTAACCAGTCTCGCGGAATATTTTTATCAGCTCCAACCGGGTTTTGGAATGCTTTTCTAACCGGCGGCAAAACAACCCGGGACGTCGGAGTATATGTAATCTCGGGCATCGGCTCATCATTATATGCACAGCCGCCCAGAACAAGCAAACAACCCCAAACAATAAAAACTCTCCTGAACATCTTTTGATTATTTCTCCTTATCCGTTACCGGGCCTGCCCTTGATGCCGTTGTCAAGGGGCCGCTATTGATTATGCCTGTATTTCGCCCTGGCTTCTTGTTAACTGCGGCTTACCTCTATATCTGGCCATATACACACGAGTGCCACCTTCGTTGAATTCAACCACATCCATATACGAACGCATAAGAAGCAGGCCTCTGCCCGCCGGCTTGTAAAGATTTTCACCGTATCGTGGATCCGGCACAGCGTCCGGGTCAAACCCCTCACCCTCGTCCGTCATAGAAACCTCAAATTTATCCAACCCCACCGAATAGTCAATTTTAACCTCTTTGTCGGGGCTCATTTTATTACCGTGCGTGATGGCATTGGTAAAGGCCTCCTGTAACGTCAGATGCACAGCAAAAATATCCTCTTCGCTGAAACCGTTCGCTTTGAGCTTAGATAGAATCCGCTTGCACACCTCAACAATAGCAACCGGCGTGCTTTCGAGAGCCATTGAGCGGCTGATTGGCATTTCTGACGCCATAAGCTTATACCATCCTAAAAAACCTTTGCAAGGACTCTGCAAAAACAAGATTATATCTCAAATCATTAGCTATCGCTACGTTCCAAATTATCGGCCAATCTTTGTCCTTGTGAACAAAGCAATAAGCTTTCGCTTAATCCGCCGTAGGTAAATTTTCAACCGCACCCGCTACATCCGGGTAAATATCGAAAATTTTAGTCAACCGCGTTATCTTAAAAACTTCATATATCTTTGGGTTTATATTACAAAGTCTCAATTGGCCGTCGCACTCGTAAATCCTTTTGCTGATTCTAATTAAAAGCCCTAAAACAGCGGAAGACAAAAACCGCACATTGCAAAAATCTAAAATCAGATTTATCCGTCCACCTTCCTCGATAACAGACATAATTGATTCTTGAAGTGCCTTAATGTCCTTCTCTTCAAGGATTTTTTCGTCGGTAAAAGTGGTAATAGTTGCGTTCTCAGCGTACTCGACACTTATTCTCGGCTTAATCGCAGCCATAACAATCTCCTAAAAAAGCGTAAAATTGCGCCGAAATCTTATGTTACACCGCCTCGGATGTCAAGTTTTTTACACGCTTGAAAAAAAAATTATAATTTTTTGATATTTTATGCATTTCAGAGAGAAATATTCTTGCAATCCGCAGTACTTAATGGATAATAAACCCTATCAGTCTTTGTGCCTTTTCAACCTTGACGTATCTTAACGCTCACATCCGAAGTGCCTTGAGCACAAAAGAGTAATGTTGGATTTTGTATTATTTTCCTGAATTTTTACAACAAAGTAAGGCGGAAATTACACTTGCACCGTAGAAAAGCACTTAAAAAAGAGCTTAACGGTGAGGTAGATGTTATTCCTTATTTGCTTTTTAACCGGCGTATACCCGCCTAAGGCGGATAGAAAACTTTTATAGTTATTGCCCTATTTTGAAGGAGACTAAAATGAAAATCAGTAGGTCCACAGGATATGCACTGCTGGCAGTCGGCTATATTGCCAAGCATCACGACCAAAAGATTATTTTATCGCAAACCATATCTAAAGAATATGATATACCTTTGGAATACCTGCTCAAAATACTACAGCAGTTGGTCAGAGCGGATGTGTTGCGCAGCAAAAGAGGACCGCGAGGCGGCTTCTCCCTGGCCAAAACCGCAAAAAAAATCACTATGCTCCAGATTATCGAAGCCGTTGACGGACCTATGATTAGTAGGTTGAACTTAGCTGAGCAAGCTCACGGTGAAAAATTTAGTGTTCGAACCGAGCAAATCTACAAAAAAGCAATTGCTCAGGCCAGAAGTGTTTTCGAAAAAGCTAAGCTCTCAAACTTAATCGAAGCATAGAAAATAGCACATGTAAAAGTGCACAAGTCATAAGTTCTCTTGTGCTCCTGGGCATTTATAAAATGCATATTAGCGAATTTCAACGCATAATCGCCAGGAAATACAAAAAGAGAGACCGGCAGAGAGGAGTTCCGGCCACCTTTATGTGGTTTATTGAAGAAGTCGGAGAGCTTGCTACCGCCCTTGTCTCTAATGACCAAAAAAATAAAGAGGAAGAATTTGCCGATGTCTTTGCCTGGCTCTGTACGCTCGCAAATATAAGCGATGTCGACCTGGAAAAGGCTTGCGGTAAATACACCGGCAATAGCGTCGAAGGCTTCAAACCTAAATAGCGTATAGCGTTTGGCATTGTCATTCCTGCGCAAGGTTGTCGCCCTGCGAAAGCAGGGGGCAGGAATCTATAACCTACATCCTAAACGCTATACGCTGTTCTCTGCTCGCCGCTCCTCACCGCCAACTTCGTCAGGATGTTGAATCCCTGTATCTTCATTAGCCGGTGACAAAGCCCGGTAAAAACACCACCCCAAACCGCCTATAATGATTA
>CAZWKM010000031.1:5837-11342 GCA_964634165.1 uncultured Pirellulales bacterium
TTAGCCGGTGACAAAGCCCGGTAAAAACACCACCCCAAACCGCCTATAATGATTAGAAAAACCGCCGCGAGGATTATATACGAAACCCCGCTTAACTTGTCGCGAATAGGCATTGTCTCACTGATTTTCGCCCCCCCCTTTAGGCCAAGCAGTATCACCGCGACAAACGCGCTCACATCCATCGTCGCTAATATCCCCGCCCATCTGGTAAACCAGGACGCTTGACTGCTGGCGGTGTTATACTTATCCAGCACATAATTGCTAAGCCCCATCGAAATAATCCCGACTGCCAGCAGTAACCAGAACACCGGGTTCCCCGCTGCGCTCTCAGCAGCCCCCTGGATTGAGCTTCTCAGCAAAATAACCAGCAAGCCGGCTGCGGGAATTAACGCCAGTAAAAGCGACACCGCCCCGCCGTACCTGCCCTTCGTACTTAAATTCGCCTCTTCGCGGTCTGGTTCTTCAACATCACGCCGACCTTTAACCAAACTGAAAATGACCGCTAAGACAGGCACCAACGCTACAATCCCCAGCCCCACGCAGTTTGGCAGCTTCCACTTGCCTCCCGGAGTCCTCAAGAAACCACCTTCGCTGTTGTAAACGTTTAGCCTACCCTCCTCTCTCCTGATAAGGTACTTGTTTTCCTCGTCAGTCACCAGCCAGCTCCTGCCCGCCTGCCCAACCGAGAAAGTGGCCTGATGGGAAATTACGCTCCCATTATCTTCAAACTCCTGACGCAGCTCTTCAGAAATCACGCTTTCATCCAGGGAACTCTGGTATTCTGCCTCAATCCTGAACAGGTATCCGCTACTAATATCGTCAAAAAGCTGCCAGAAGAAAAGCGTACCGAGCAATATCGGAATCACCAGGCGAATCAGATAATCCCACCATCTGCCTAACTGCCAGTCGCTGCGGCTGTTAGCGTGACGTCTCAATGTACCAACTCGCCACAGCCAGCCTAAAACAATACATTCAAGCAAACCCATAAACGCGATGCCCCACGTCCCGTTCACGAATCCGTCGATAGTCCCAAGCCAGTTGAATCCCCCTTTTGTTATATAAATCAGCCCGAAGCCGAAGCCCACAACGCTCATCACAGGAAGAACAATACTCCTTCGCCATCCCGTTTTGTCAACGATACTGGCCAGAATTGATTCGGTCATCGAGAACGCCGAGTCAACCCCAAGCGTAACAAGCGCAAAGAAGAAAACGAAGCTGAACCACGCTGAATACGGCAGCTGCGCCAACGCATACGGAAACGCCACAAAAGCAAGTGACGGCCCCGACTCCGCCACGTTCTCCACTCTTACCGCATTACCCGCCTGCTGGGTAATGAACGCCATTCCACCCAGAGTTGCGAATACTGCCAGACCCGCCACAAAGCTCGTCGCAAAGTCGGCGATACTGATAATTGCCGCATTGTTATTAATATCGCTTTTCCTGTGCAAAAAGCTCGCGTAAGTAATCATAATACCGTACGCAAGACTCAATGAAAAGAACACCTGGCCGAACGCATAACGCCATGTAATTGGCTTGGCAAGTTCCGACCACACCGGGTCCAGATAATAAGCCAGCCCTTGCATACTTCCCTCAAGGGTCAGACCTCGCACAGCTAATATAAGCAGCATCAGCCACGGCAGCGGAACCGTAAGCCACACGATTTTACCAACCAGCCTGACACCCCTGAATATGCAAAAGTACATCGCCACCCAGGTAATTATCAGCGGCCAGACAATGTTCAACCGAACAGCACCAAGAGCGGGGCCTTCAGTCTTCCCGAGATATGTCTCATTGAAAAAAAGCTTGGCGTTCTCGACGCCTTCCAAACCTATACCCGCCCATGGCAGCTTCCCGCCGTTGAAAATCCCGACAATGCTGTACCATAGAAAACTGAAGCAGTACGCCAGAATAACCGGGTAATAAGTAATTATTACGAAAGCCAGAAGAATCCCCCACCAGCCGACAATCTCAAAACGCTTGTGTCCCCGCTTGAACGCATCCGGCGCAGCCCGCTGTGTATAATGGCCGATGCTGAACTCAAGTATCATTATAGGAATGCCGACCAGAACCAGGGCAATTATATAAGGAATCAAAAACGCCCCGCCCCCGTAGCTGTAAAGTTTATACGGGAAACCCCACAGATTACCCAGACCCACCGCAGAACCAACCGCTGCCAGAACAAATCCACCCCGCGTCCCCCAGTTTTCCCTGCGCTCTTCCAGAAGCTCAGCCATCGCTAATTATGTTCCCGTCTTCCTTGATGCTCTTTCGCCCTTATACCCTTGTGCTCTTGTGCTCTTGTGCTCTTGTGCTCTTATGCTCTTATTTTCTATGCCAAGCAATTCCAGCGTGTCCCGTTCAATGATGTTTCGAATGTTACCTCGCGGAACCGTTGGCAGATTCGTATCCGCTAAAAGCATATTAAAGCCAAGCAGCGCCTCTATGCACTCTCCCGCCTTGCCCGATGGGAATCCGCTGCCGAACAGCAGTTTATCCATCACCCTGCGTTCGTATGCCGGCACTACCGTATTATAAACCTGCCAGACATTGCCGGGTCTTATCGTCAAATCCGCATACACATTTTCGTGTTTCGCCACCATCGAAAAGGTTTGCTCAGCAAAGGGCATACCCATAGCCCCAATCACAATTTTCAAAGCCGGAAATGCCCTGGCAACATCATCCAGAAGATATGGCTGAGCATAGTCCAGAATCGCATCGGAACCCAGATGTCCACCGTTATGAAAGAAAACGGGCCAACCAAGTTCTTCTGCCGATTCGTAAAACCGCATCGCCCTGCTGTGCGTCGGGTGAAAACCGCAGTTCGAACAGTACAGAACTGCACCCTCAAGTCCCAGCTTATCTTTGATACTTGTCAGACTTTTAACGCTGACACCGTCCTGGATGGGTTCTACAACCGCAAAACCAACCATTTTTTCTTTATGTTTGTTCACATACTCGGATACTCTTTTATTGACCTCTTCGCTCGGTCCCTCTGCGGTAGCCAGGACTACGCAGGCATCTACCGTCTCTGCCGCCTCCAGATGCTCGGACGTCTCAACATCGTCGGCAGCACAATTTATATGTGTATGGCAGTCAACTATCATATTCCGTCCCTTTAATTATTTAGCCGCTATCCGTAGCAGCCCAAAAATTGCGATTTATAATAGCCCCCCAAATTCCCACCGTCAAGAACAAATATTCCCTTATCCATTCGCCCTCGTCAATGTGGATTACAGCTCAAATTGGCCCCCTTGCTCGACCAGCAGCTCGCTAAAGCCCGATAATACATAATAAATATCCGCCAAAATCGCAACTCACAACCCGTAACCCGTAACCCGCAACCCCCTCATTTCGATATTCTCCCCTTGACCTCCCAGCCCCGCAAATGTAATATACCCCCTTATTGTTTACTCAAACTGACTATTTTGTATTTGGCTTTTACCGTAAGACATTATAAGATACAGCGTTAATCCGTGCTAATCCGTGTCTATGAAAATGTAAGATTTTTTTCTTTTTGAATTTTTATTTGTCCTTTTGCTTTTTGATTTTTTCTCTGCGGTCTCTGCGGTTAATATCTTTGTGGAAAATTTATGGATTGTCCCGTTTGCAAAAACGCAATGATTACCCTCGAACTTGAGGAAGTCGAAATCGACCATTGCACCGACTGTGGCGGTATCTGGCTCGACGCCGGCGAACTGGAACTGCTGCTCGGCGAGCCAGAAAAGGCCGGCCAGTTGCTCAACTCCTTTAAAATCGACTCCGCGTCCACCGAAAAGCCCAGAAGATGTCCCATCTGCGACAAAAAAATGCGAAAAATCATCGTCGGCACATCTACGCCCACCCTGCTCATAGACAAGTGCCGCAGAGGCGATGGCCTGTGGTTCGACAGAGGCGAACTCCAGGACATCTTCGATAGAGCACAGTTGGACGAAGACAATAAAGTTCAAAAGTTATTAGCCGATATGTTCGGCCATAATCAGAAAGATTAAGTATGAGACGAGTCAGCTTACAACTGATGTGCATCTTCTTGTTCGCCTGCGTCTTGCCCGGCGTTCCGGACGCAACCGGGAAAGCAGCATCCCACAAACCGAAGCAGACCAACGTCTTTATCAGCGGCACCGACGGCTATCACACCTACCGCATCCCCGCCCTCATTGTCACGAAGAAGGGCACACTGCTGGCGTTTTGCGAGGGACGCAAAAAAAGCAGGTCAGACAGCGGCGATATAGACCTGCTCCTCAAACGCTCCAAGGATGGCGGCAAGACCTGGAGCAAACAGCACGTCGTCTGGGACGACAACGCCAATACCTGCGGCAATCCCTGCCCCGTCGTTGACCACCGGACCGGCACCATCTACCTGCTGATGACCTGGAACCGCGGCGACGACCGCGAGGGGGCAATCAAGAAAAACACGAGCAGGGACACACGCCGCGTCTGGGTGAGCCGAAGCAACGACGACGGCGCCACCTGGTCGAAACCGGTAGAGATAACCGATACGGCCAAACGGCCCGAATGGCGCTGGTATGCCACCGGCCCGGGCGTCGGAATCCAGTTGCGAAAAGGCCCCTGGAAAGGACGACTGGTCATCCCCTGCGACCACAGCCTCGTCTCACCCAACGACCCGGACGGCTACAACTCACACGTTATCATCAGCGACGACCACGGCAAAACCTGGAGAATCGGAGGCGTCATCCGCCCAAAGGTCAACGAATGTCAGGTCGTCGAACTGGCCGACGGCACACTTATGATTAACATGCGCAACTATGACCGCTCCAGAACCACACGAGCCGTCGCCACCAGCACCGACGGCGGAATCACCTTCTCGAAAGTAACTCACGACCCAGTTCTCGTCGAACCAATCTGCCAGGCGAGCTTTCTGCGATACACTCTCCGGCCCGACCACGACAGAAACCGCCTGCTTTTTTCAAATCCCGCCCACTCCCAGAGAGGCAACAGACGCGATATGACCGTCCGAATGAGCTACGACGAGGGCAGGACCTGGCCGGTCTCAAAAGTGCTTTACGCCGCCCCCTCCGCCTATTCCTGTCTGACCGTGCTGTCAGACGCCGGCATCGCCTGCCTTTACGAGGCCGGAGACAAGCACCCCTATGAGAAAATCGTCTTCGCCGGCTTCACTCTCAACTGGCTCACCGGAAAAGAAAAATCTGATGACTTAATAAAAAAAATGGGTATAATACAAAAATAACGAAACAAATTTAATGAAAGGAAAAAATTATGATGACACTAATATCACCGATCGTTGCCCTCAGTAAGTGGAGCTGGGGATTGATAATTGTTGGCGTCGTTCTTCTCACCGTGGCTTATATAATCAAAAAACGAGCGTAATAAAAAAACAATAAAGCTTTGTTCTTTGAAGGAGTAAAATTATGATTACAGCAATCATTATCATTGCTGCTGTTGCTGTCTTGCTTATTCTTTTCGTGATTGGTATCTACAACGCTTTAATTCGGCTTCGCAACCAGGTCGATAATGCCTGGTCCCAGA
>CAZWKM010000032.1:0-2314 GCA_964634165.1 uncultured Pirellulales bacterium
CAGGGAATGCGCTCCGGCAGAGGTTAGAGGTCGCATCCGGGCGAAGGGTAAGCATGCTCTCGGCGATAACGACATCAGCTTGTAATCGAGCCGTTGTGTTGTCTTTTTCCTGGCAGCAGCTAACAGAGTTCCGACCCCGCCGACGAACCATTTATCGGCGGGGCTTTTTTGCTTTTGAAAACCGGAAGAAGGACGAGAAAGCATTTGGAAATTAGGTTGATGAACTGTGCATGGTGGTATATCCTTTACATATGGCTTTGTTGATTTGTCCAGACAAGATTCTGAGTCTTCAGGTGGAAAGGCTTTTGGGTGAATTAGTTCGAGTGGTCACGGACTCAGCATCTGTTCCACAAAGCCGGGGAAAAATAATCCCGCCCACTACAGTCGACCTTGAGGATGTTCGTCAAAGCCGCCGAGGCGATTCCGACGCGTACCGGCGGCTGGTTGAACGGCACCAGGAACGCATCGGACAGATTATGTGGCGTTTCAGCCGAGAGCGTCGGGTCCATGAGGAGCTGGTTCAGGACGTCTTCGTCGAGGCGTATCTGGGCCTGAGGCGCTATCGTGGAAAAGCACCCTTTGCCCACTGGCTTGCTCGGATTGCCACTCGTGTCGGGTATCGCTACTGGAAGCTGGTCGCTCGCCAGAAGAAGAGAGAAAGCTTCACACTGGAGGAATGGGACCAGTTGCCTTGTGATTCGGCGGAGGATATGAATGCCGGCCAAGCCGCTGCGTTAGTACACCGACTGCTGGGACAACTACGGCCCCGTGACCGGCTGGTCCTGACGCTGCGATACCTGGAAGAATGCGATGTGGGTGAAACCGCACGCCGGACAGGCTGGACAAAAAGCATGGTCAAGGTTCAGTCGCGACGTGCGAGAAAGAAATTGGAGAAGCTTGTTACCAAGGCGGAAAAGGAGAGCATAATATGAGAAACGAAAACAGATTCGATATCCTGGCCGCCCGAGCCCGCAGCGAAACGCCTCCTCGCGTGGATGTCGCCGGTCGAGTGATCGCAATCCTCACCGCCGAACAAAACCAGCTCGCTCGCATTTCGGAGAGGCCTTTGATGTGGTTAGCGGTGTTTTCCTCGGCCGCAGCTGTCCCTGCTGTGGTGCTGGCAATCGTTGCCTACTACGCCTCGCTCGACCCCCTGTTTGAAATATCCCAGGCAATTTCATGGGTGATGCAATGAACCAAACAGAAACAACCAACAGCCCGACCACGCATTACATGCGACGACTGCATCGCTGGCGCATGGCCTTTTTCGGCTTGGTTATCCTGCTGGCCGGCATCGTCATCGGCGCCGCCTCGATAATGATTGTGGCCCCGCACAGGCTAACCAGACCCCCGCGGCCTCCGGAAATTGCAATCGAGAGCCTGCTCTCCGAACTGGAGCGTTGCTTGCACCTTACCCCTGGGCAACGCGAAAAGATAGAGCCCATTCTGCAAGAGCACATGCAGAAGCTTGACGATATCCGCTTCGATGCCTGTTCGGAGATCGACGAAACCCTGGGACAAATGAATGAAGATATCACCGTCCTGCTCACTGAGCAGCAGAAACAAATCTGGCAGCGGAGGCTCCACCGTCTCCAGCGGCAGCTCCGTCCTTCCGGGCGGGGGCCGGGCAAAGGAATCCGGCAGCGCAGAGGCCTGCAGCAGCGCTTGCGCCGGGGGCCTGGGCCCTTCGGTCCTGCGCTACGTCCGGCTGGGCCGAATCTCCCACGCAACGGTATGAATCGCGGGATGATGCCAGAGCAAAATGAAAAGAGCGCGAACGAGGACCTGTGAGTGAATTATGGTCAGTAATTCGAATATAAATTCAATGTGTTAAAGCAGAAGAGTAACTTGGAAAGGAGCAGGAAATGTTAAAGAAGATTATGTTGAGCATTGTGGCAGTGGTTTTGTTGGCAGGAGTTGTACACTTAATAGCCCAGGAAAGGAATGACGAGCCTGCCACACGGCAAACACCCAGGCAGCGCAGAGGTATGCGTCCCGGTCAAGGTCGGTCTATGCCGGGCCGGGCCGGCGCATCGTCCATAGAAAGTTCACCGATACCAAAGACGGAGGCGGAGAAGAAAATCCTGAACATCCTTGATGATATGAACAGAAACCAGCGCAGAGGGATGATGAACGTCCCAATAGAAGACGGCAGGCTGCTGCGGCTCCTGACGGAGGCGGTCGGCGCCAAGCACGTCGTTGAGATAGGCACCAGCAACGGATACTCGGGCATCTGGTTCTGCCTTGCGCTGCGTAAAACGGGCGGCAAGCTGACCACCTACGAAATCGACGCCCGCCGGGCATCGCTGGCCCG
>CAZWKM010000032.1:2414-11161 GCA_964634165.1 uncultured Pirellulales bacterium
TTGATGAGGGGACATAGGTTATCATTGATGAGTTGGATGGCGGTACTTTCAGTTTTGTTTCTTGTTCCGCTTTCAGGATGGGCGGCTGTGTACGTGGATGTGCATAATGTCAAAGGCCCGTGGGACGGGAAGTCCTGAGCTGCCGCCTACAAAACGGTTCAGGAAGGCGTAGATGCTGCTGAGAAAGCAGGAGGCGGCGAGGTTCGAGTTGCAGAAGGGACCCATAAGCCCACATCATCCACCGACCGAACAATTTCGTTCCAATTGAAATCCGGCGGAAACAGACGAGCTACTTCCATTTGCATTTACGATGGGCCAGGCGGTGGTTACCGTGGCAGTCGGTACAATATTTTTCCTCCCCCGCTGCTTCGTTTTTGCGAAGCAAAACGCTGGGGGCGAAGAGAGGTTTGTGCTGCTCAGTGTCGATATTGTCCCTGGGATGACAGCCCATGCAAAACGGATTAATCTTCGCCAGCGGATACATAATACCTGGCGGCGTGCCATTTCCACCCCAAGCCCAGGACTCATCGGCAATATGCGCATCACAGTCACCGTGGCAATCCGCACAGCCAATGTTCGCCCGTGCGTGGATAACGGCAATATCCTCTTGCATGTAGTTAACATGACAAACGAAACAGCGACTGTTATCGGCTACGGGACCGGTTGGCGAGACAAACTCCTCTTCGTCATCATCAAGCAGCAGCAGTGGCTCATCATCTGCTACACGTTCCGTTTTTGTCCCCGGTTCTTGTTTGGCTTTTATTTGTTTACAGCCCGTTCCGGCAACGGCCACCGCCGCCAGAACAAGCATCAAGAAACAGTATTTCATGCTTTCTTCCCTGATAGTAATATAAGTGGTTAGACAAAGACCGCTGCTCACTCTCAACACGAATACTTCATTAGACGGACATTTTCGATTAAACGTATTCCCAGTCCTTGAGCCATTGATAGTGGGGCGGTAATTTAGCCCACGTCTGCTTACCGGTGTTTTCCAGTTCCGCTCTTTCTTTCAAATCGAGTTGCCGGCGCTCCTTTACCGCCTTGACTGCGTTATCGACCTCACTCACCCTGTTCATACCGGGGATAGGTATCACGGTGTTGCTTTGCAAAATATACCTGATGGCCAGACGTGCGCGCCTATTTTTTTCTTCTTGGTCACCAGCGAATAGCGAGCCCGCCGCAAAAGGTTTAATCCCGAAAGAACCCACGTCACACTTCTTCAGAGCAGGGAATACACTATCTGTCTGGGCCCTCTTACTCATAGTGGTGAAAGGAAAGCAGACACAGTCAATTTGCGGAAAGTATTCAATCATAAACTTTATCCACCGGCGGTCGTGCGTTGAGAACCCGACGAAACGGGCTTTACCCTGCTTTTTCGCTGTCTCAAGCGCCTCAACCATCTCACACGCTGTGTCGAATGTATGTCTGCCGCCGGGCTCGTAGCAGGTAATACGCCACAAATCAGTGTATTCCTCTTTCGCATCCCTCAGCACTTCGTCCAGACTTCCCAGCAGTTTCTTGGCCGTCCGGTAATTCGGATCGCGCGTCTCTCGGCCGCAGTGTGACAGCGACAGGTACATCTTGTCACGGCGACCCTTCAGGGCTTTGGCATCTCTGATTACCTCTCCCTTTGTGCACGCGTCGATGTAGTTAATACCTGCGTCGATACACCGGCTGACGATTTCAGTGCGCTCTGTGACGTTGCTTCGCGAGTGTCCGCCCAGACAGACAGCCGAAACCATCAGATTGGTTTTTCCCTGCCGGCGGTACTCCATATTCTCGTTGTAATTGAGAATCTTGGATGTACCCGCTGTTGCACGACGGCCCGCTTTGACGCTTTGCCCGCCCGCGACACCCAGACCCACAGCCGCACCTGCTGCAGCCATCGCACTATCGCGCATAAACTCTCGCCGAGTTACTTTTTTATTCTCCATCATTCATCTCCTTTCATAACTATTCAGGCCTTAACCGGCCTGAGTATTTTACTTGAACTGGGCTGCATACCCAGCAGCAAAACAAATGTTTGTACGTTCTTTGCAATAACATCCCTCATTGCTGCACGTCAAATCTCAATTCCAGTTTTTTCAAACTTCGGCATTATCGTCGGGGTTTCGGTAATGGCTGACTACTCTTCAACATAAACAAGGCCTTTATTTCGTCCTCCGACAGAACACGGTCGTAGATACGAACGTCATCGAGCAGACCTCTGAATCGTCTGCCTATTCTGACATCCAGCTTGTTGCCGGTCTCGAGCGGCCAGAGGTCCAGAAGGCCGATGTCATGGATTTCCGCCACGGCACCGTCCTTATAAAGCTTGACATCATCGTGCAGATTCGGCAACTCGGCTTCCTGCACCACCGCTGCCACATGATGCCACTTATCGTCATGGACCGCATCGTTAATATAGAGATATCCGCCATAGGGCGTCACGCCTATACGCCCTCTGACGAAACCGTATGTCCACCTTTTGCCGTAATCATCCGCGCCCCAGGAGATAATTTCGCCTCTGGTGCTGCTCGTTTTGATCCAGGCCGCCACGGTTCGAGGCCGCGTGCCGGTAACGCCTTTGTATTTGGTTATCTCTATGTAATTATCGCCGCCGTCCAGCTTCAGTGCTTTGCCTGTCTTGCCTGGGACCGAATTTTTGTCGAACGACAAGTCGCCCTTGAGTGTACCCTTACGGACGTGCCTGGAAGAATCTGCAGCCGTTTTGCCGGAACCCTCGTCAAACTTCCACCAGCCGGCAAGATTCGGATCCGTGTCAAGCGTTATCGGTTTTGGAGCCTCCGCCCCGCCGCCCCGACTCGCGTCGGGAGACGCGGGGGCAGGCCGGCCAACACTACTCCACGCCAGCCATATCACCGATGCCACAATAGAAAAAACTCGAAAATTCAGTTTTCTACACATGATACCTCTCCTAAACTATTTCCTATTTAAACCTGCTTAGGTATACCACTGAAACTTTATTTCGTTAATATACCGGATGTGCCTCGAAATTGCAACTATATTTTTGCTTCCTTTTGGGGATTTCAGCCCGGGACAGCTAAAAAACTTGAACTTTGCCTATTAACACTCAAACTTCGGTTTTTTTTTGAACTGCCTCCAGAGCAAAACGGTGGTTGTTGTAACTATTGTGCTTAAGGACAGTTACGTTTGCTCGATGGGCCGGGTTCCTGCTGCGGACTACCCAAAATGCCGGGCAAGTGTACGTTCTTTTGAAACCACGGGGTTTGGGGCGTATCTAAAATTCCGGAGAATAGTCGGTTTTTGGGCGATTACTCAGTTTAGCTTTAGCAACAAAACTTTTGGAATGCACGGGAAATTTTTCATTTGCGCCAACATGGAATGGCAAAATCAAGACATTGAAATCTTGTAAGTATTTAAAATACAGGGTGTTACGACTAATATCAATTGTGAATTTATGGTGGCTCGGAAAAACCCCGAAGTTTGAGATTAACAGGGTTGAAAAATGAAGCAGGGCTTGATATACTAACGTACTTGGTTGTCCATCGAATGTAATGATGATTAAAAATGAAAGGGTGTGAAGATGAACAAGATGAAACAAACAATTAAGCTTTGGATGTTGGTGTTTGTGGGGCTGAGCTGGTTGTTAGGCTGTCAGGTGAACGCCGATGAGCCCTGGGTTGTGTTTAAGGGCAAAAGGGGGCCGGGCAAGGGCAAGCACATCGTTTTTGTCATCGGCGACGATGAATACCGGTCGGAGGACTCGATGCCGATGCTTGCGAAGATAATGGCTGTGCATCACGGCTTCAAGTGTACTGCACTGTTTTCCTTAGATAAGGAGACCGGCGAGATAGACCCGGGGGCGCAGGAAAATATCCCCGGCCTTGAGGCGCTCAAGACGGCGGACCTGATGGTAATATTCACGCGTTTTCGTGAGCTGCCCGACGAGCAGATGAAACACATTATTGATTACACGAATTCGGGCAAGCCGATCGTGGGCTTAAGGACGGCGACGCATGCGTTCTATTACAGAAAGAACAAGAATAGTCCATACGCCAAGTACAGTTTTCGAGACAACAAATTCAAAGGCGGGTACGGACGTCAGGTTTTAGGAGAGACCTGGGCCGGCCATTATGGAGGCCACGGGAGAGAAAGCACTCGCGGAGTGGTGGCAAAGGGTATGGAGAACCATCCCATTGTGAAAGGCTGTGAAGATATCTGGGGGCCGTCCGATGTTTACACCATCACGACGCTGACCGGTGACAGCAAGCCGTTGATTATGGGACAGGTGCTCACGGGAATGGACCCGAAGGACGGACCCAATACGAAAAAACCACCGATGCCTATAGCCTGGACCAAGACTTACACGGGTGAGAAGGGTAAGACCTGCCGCGTTTTTACCACGACGATGGGGCATTCGTTTGACTTCAAAAGCGAAGGATTCCGGCGTCTTCTTGTGAACGCCTGCTACTGGGCGATGGGTATGGAGGATAAGATTCCGGCCAAAAGCAAGGTCGATTTTGTCGGTGAGTACAAGCCCAACCGGATTGGTATGGGCGGGTACAAGAAAGGGTTGAAGCCGTCAGACCACCAGATTATCGAGATGCCACGCTGATTCCCTGATATCCCGATTCTCGTTTTTCGGGTATTATGACCATCAGAAAGCCCGGCGACGTAGCCTGGCGAAAGTAAAATGGGCAGGAAATCTCAGGATCTACTGCATCTTGGCCCGTGCGCTTTGCAGCCGCTGCGCAGCGGCTACAAGGCAGTTACTCTCATAAAACAGAATTATACCAATGTAAACGAATGTCTAACTCGTAAGGAAATGTCAGTTTCGCTTTACTATCCTTGACTAAAAGAAAGCGTATGGTAATTATGAAGCGATTATTTTTCCTTTTGGCTTTAACTTCTGGAATAGTCCTTGCCGACTATAAAGCCAAGGAGACACTAACCTTCAAGCCATTGCACTTCAAAGTGCCGCCGTACCTGCAATTTGTTTCGCCGGAATCAGCCGTCGTTTTCTGGGAAACCCATCAGCCCGGCACTGCCGTTTTGGAATATGGAAAAACTAACAAACTGGAAAAAAATATCCCGGATACCGCGGCCAGAGCGAAGCACCAAGTAACCATCACAGGGTTGGAACCGGATACGGTTTACTCGTATCGCATCAAAACGTTTTCCGGCGGAGTCGCCGCAGGCGGGGAAACCAAAAGCATGAGCGGAATTTACGAATTCGATACCGCTTTCAATTATACGGTTTCTCCAGTCAGGCAGGCTATCTCACCCTATCCTGAAGATGTGATGGCAAAGTTGTATGCCAGGGCGGCTGAAACAATCATATCGGAAACAGGCAAAACTAAAGGATATTGCCTGGTTTACGGCTGTGGGAAGGGGCAGTTGGCCTTTGAGCTGGCAAAACGCAGCGAACTGATGATTGTCTGTGTTGGTGAGAACCCCGACCGCGTTGCTGAAACGCGTAAGCTACTCCGGCAGGCGGGGGTTTATGGGAAAAGAATTACGGCCCGTTACGTTGAATCATTAGCCAAACTGCCCATCACCAGCAATTTTGCCAATCTGATTGTTTCCGATCACATTATTGCCTGCGGCACCTGTCCCGGCAATGCCAAGGAATTGTTTCGTATGTTACGGCCTGATGGCGGAGTGGCCTATCTGGGCCAGCCCCCCGGGGCCTCGAATCGTATGAAAAAGAGCACTCTCGAAGCGTGGCTTGAAGTTGCGTCAATCGAATATGTGGTCCGTATGGACTCCCAAGGAGAAACGGATACGAGTGCCGGCGTATGGGCGAAAATAACTCGCCCGGCGCCGGCTGGTGCCGGTTCGTGGACACATCAATACGGTAATCCCGGTAACTCCGCCAACAGCGGTGATACCCTGCAAGGCGTAACCGGGACCGGCGATTTGGAGATCCAGTGGATAGGCCGACCCGGAGCCGATTTCGGAATCGACCGTAACCCGCGTATGCCGGCCCCCCTTTCGGTAAATGGAAGACTTTTTCACCAGGGGCTCAATCGCCTCATTGCCCTTGACGCTTATAACGGGGCGATATTGTGGTCGGTGGAAATCCCTGATTTGCGCCGGGTCAATATGCCCCGGGACGCGAGTAACTGGTGCGCCGACAAGAACTTTTTGTATGTTGCGATTAAGGAGCGATGCTGGGTTTTCAACGCCAACGGCGGACAAAGGGTGGCCACCTATGCGTTGCCCGACCGGCAACAGCATAAAACGCACGATTGGGGTTACATAGCTCAAGCCGGTAACTTGTTGTATGGCAGCAGTGTGAAAAAAGGTTCGGTTTATACCGATTTTTGGGGAAAGCAATCCTGGTACGACCGAAAAGAAGGTTACGGCACGGAGAAAGTATGCAGTGACGACTTTTTTGCTTGTGCCAAAGACACCGGTAGGATGATTTGGAAATATGCAAATGGAGTTATTATCAATACCACTATCGCAATCGGCGATGGCAAAGTTTTTTTCGTAGAATCGCGAAATCCCGAATTTAAGAATTCAAAAACCAGTCGCATCGGTTCCGGTAAGTTATGGTCAAATCAACACCTTGTGGCGTTGAATGCAAGGACCGGAAAGATGCTTTGGGAGAAGAACATCGATACCGCCGACGGCATTGTCGTATTTTTCCTTGTTTATGCTGATGAGTCGGTCATCATCTCGTCTTCCGCTTCAGGGGAGTACCACCTGTATTGCTACGATGGGAGTAACGGCCGGTTAAACTGGCAGGCCGGCCATAAATGGCCCGGCGACAATCACAGTGGGCACATGCAGCATCCGGTCGTTGCCGGTAAATGTGTCTATCTTGAACCTTGTGGTTATGACCTGAAAACCGGAAAGCGGGTCACCGATAAAATGGGACGTCACGAAGGCTGTGCCACATACGCCGCCGTGGCAGGCGCCCTTATATATCGCGGCCAATCGCGCCGCATTGCCATGTGGGACTTAAAGACAGGAAAGGTATCCAGTTGGTTTAACCTGCGTCCCAGCTGCTGGCTCAGTGTTATCCCGGCCGGCGGTATGGTCCTGGCGCCTGAGGGCGGTGGTGGCTGCAGTTGTGGTAACTGGTTGGAAACTTCCCTGGGATTCGCACCCAAACAGAATCGAACTCTTCGCAAGAAATAATGAGGGTGTAGCAATGATAAGACATCTAAAGGGGACCCCATTTTGCAAAAAGATCGCAAAATGGGAACCCAGTTTGGTATGCGGAGGCAATTTTATAAAGCGTAGGCGTCTGGCTTGTCTTCTAATTACAGGTCTGCTTATGTTAGAAGGCAGTTCCCATTCTGCCTTTGCAGAAGACTGGCCCACTTATCGGCATGACAACCGCAGAAGCGGAGTTACGAAGGAACAGATACGATTGCCCTTAAGGCAAGTCTGGTTCTACTCCTCGCCGAGTCCCCCACAAACTGCCTGGCCGGCCCCGGCTAAATGGGATGCTTACGCCAACATAAAGGGCCTGAAATCAATGCGTAATTTCGACCCGGTCTTTTATGTGACCGCTGTGAGAGATTCTGTCTATTTTGGCTCGTCGGTTGATGATTCCGCCCATTGTCTCGATGCTGAAACGGGTGCGGAAAAATGGACGTTTTTCACCGACGCTCCGGTTCGTCTTCCACCATCCTGGCACAATGGCAAGGTATATTTCGGCTCCGACGATGGACACGCCTACTGTCTGGATGCAGAAAAAGGGACGCTGTTATGGAAATACAAACCCGCCCGCGATGACCGCTTTATACCCAGCAACGGAAAACTGATATCACTATGGCCCTGCCGAACAGGGGTACTCGTGCAGAACGGCAAGGCCTATTTTGGCGCTTCGCTCTTGCCCTGGAAGACCTCTTATCTTTGTGCTATTGATGCTGATACCGGCTCCGACAGTGGTGCCGGATTGTACAAATCATTGCATAACGCACTGACCATTCAGGGGGCTATGCTGGCTTCATCGACAAAACTGTACCTCTCGCAGGGAAGGCAGAGGCCTATTGTGTGCGACCTGACGACAGGCAAAATTCTGGGTTCCATTGGCAGCTCAGGAGACGGTGGTGTTTATGCTCTTCTTACCGAAGATGTAGGGGCGGTTCGCGAACCACCCCTACTTATTCACGGGCACGGGCAGAACCACCGTGCGCACGGTGAACTGAGAAGTTTCCACGCTGGGACCAGGGACTATATTGCCACTTTTTCCGGCGCCACCTGCATGGTCGCAACCCATAATATGGCGTATTTACACGGCAATGGAGAACTGTCCGCTTTTGATCGTATCCGTTATCTTGACCTGAAAAGCCGGATAAACACATTGTCAAGGCAGAGCGGAGATGTTAATAAACGAATCAAGAAGCTTGGTGAAAAATCAGACGGCGAAGAAGGCAAAAGATTAAAAGAAAGACTTCAAAATATCAGGGTCTCCATCAATGATTTAACCGGTAAATTGCCCGAATGTTTTCGATGGAAGGTGGATTGCCCCTATCCCCACGCACTAATTCTTGCCGGTGATGTTCTTTTCGCGGGCGGCGATAATAGTGTAGCTGCTTTCAGTATAAAGGACGGCAGCGAGCTTTGGAATGCCTCCGTCAAGGGTAAAACGCATGGTTTAACGGCTGCCAACGGACGCCTGTTTGTCAGTACGGACAGAGGTAAAATATACTGTTTTGTCGAGAAGTAATTATTTGGGGGCCCAAACACCCTCTTTCGCGTTTGCCGACTGAAAGCGGTTTCATTTTCATAATCCTCTATAACATATAAGTTTACGTTCATTT
>CAZWKM010000033.1:0-10785 GCA_964634165.1 uncultured Pirellulales bacterium
CTTTATTTACGTTCATTTGCAATCCGCCTACGGCGGACAAGATTGGGTTCGTTTTGCATAAAAAGAGCTGATTTGTAGAGCGTTCTCGACAGATGTAGAGCGCCGAATGCAAAAGGATTATTGATTATTGATAAATGATTATTAGTTTTTGACTGTATCATCATATTTGGTAAGGAGTAATCTGGTAGTTTGAAATTGATTATTGATTATTGACCATTTTAGCCTATTTTAGCCTATTAGTTTGATATATATTATACTTCATAGAAAGTTAGATGTCAAGTGAATTTTTTGGGATTATTCACGGGGTTTTCACCACGAAGGACGCGAAGGACACGAAGAAAAACAGCCACAGAAGCCACAGAGGACGCAGAAAAAATAATCAATAGTCAATTGTAACAATATCTAACCCAAATTCCCTTTGTTTTTCCCTTGCCTCATAAAGTGTAGGCGGGTGCTTCCGCTTCATACACCATCTAAATACATTTTCTTTATTTTCTTCCGATATTCGACAGCCAAGTATAACTCCACTTAGCGCGTCTTCTGGGAAATTCTGAATCCCTGGGCCCTTCTTGTGATCCACGATCCTCCACTCTTGTTCGTATTCCCAATCATTCGCTTTTGTCAATAACTTTCTGCCTAACTCTTTCCTTGGATAATTACCCAGTTCCAATATATTTAATACTGGCAAAATCGCGTCATATTCGACCTTAATAGCACAAGTAATTGGTCTAAAAAAATCATTATCTATGTCAAACTCTAAACAAAATCCAGTATGTTGATTTGCATAGTGTGCCCACATAAGGATATTATCTCTTTTCTCGGAAAAGCAACAGATGCCAAGCTTTTTTCTCAGTCGCTCTATAGACTCTTCTAATACTTTTTGTAAGGCACTCCTATCTCTAACAAATTTCTTCACATGCGATAATATTTCTTCTTCGCTTCGATCAGGACATTTTTTCCGGTAATGCTCATAAAAGTAACTTTCTATTTGTTTCTCCTTACCCTCACAGATGTGGCGCGGTTTTGAATCAAATGGATCGTTGAACTCATCGGGCGTTGAGAAATAGATCTCGTTATGAGTGAAAATTTTCTCCGTGTATTCATTAAACATACAATACTTATATAATACGTCCGGCTCGACTACATTTTCATCGTTCACGTTATTATCTTCTTCAACAGCTTTTTTCATCCTGCTGTTCCTTTTACAGAGCGTTTTCTCCTCACCACCACCGCACACAAGCCGAGCAGTAAGAGCGTTATTCCCAGCAGGCACTTGGTGGGTCAAGGTTGCAATCGAGCCAGCTTTGTATAAATAGAGCGAAGTCACGGAAATCCACTTTGCAATCGTGATTGAAATCCATTACTGGATACTCAGTGCAGTAAGGTAATGGTTCTGGCCCTGAGCCGCCTGTTGATTTACTTGCTTCCACAGTGCCACCGTAAGCTCCCATATTTATTCTGCCGCCGTTGGGATTAGGTTCATACTGGATTGAGTCGCAAGGGTCCCCTGCATCAATGCAGAAGCTCGTCACGTTGTCAATGACCCAAGTTTCGATATTTGGGTCCCATCTGCCTGCTTCGGATTTCAAATGGTAGTCTCCATCGACCCAGATGTCATTGGAATCCCAGTAACCATCTACTGCAAAAAGCGGGTTTACAGCGATATCGCCTACACCTGCTGTTGCACCACCTCCAAAATTACCACCTTCGTTCATCCAAAAATCATTGTAGGAATTATTACACGAGCCATAAATAGCGCCACCGGAAAAAGACTCATTGAATCCTATGATGTTGTTTTTAATCTTGTTGTCACAATCATACAAACCACCACCGTAGCCGGAGCTTGCAGTGTTCCCGATAATTGTGTTATTGCTTATCGTTCCACGGCAGTAATTCAGCGCACCCCCTTTGCTTGCAGTGTTGCCGGTGATTATATTATTGCTTATCTCTCCATTGCAGTTATATAATCCACCGCCATATTCTGTCACGACGCCGTCAGCGGTGTTACCTGAAATTGTGTTATTTCTTATCGTTCCACCGCAGTAATTTAGCCCACCACCTTCGGCTTGTTCGCTTCCAGTAGCGGTATTACCTGAAATTGTGTTATTGGTTATCGGTCCATCGCAATTATACAATCCACCGCCATAGCCATCGCAGTGATAGTCTTCGTCAGCTTTAGCGGTATTATTTGAAATGGTGTTATTGCTTATCTCTCCATTGCAGTTATATAATCCACCGCCATACGCATCATGGGAATAGCCTCCGCCTTTAGCAGTATTGCCTGAAATTGTGTTATTGGTTATCGGTCCATCGCAATTATACAATCCACCTCCATAAGCATCGTCATTGACCCGGCGAGCGATATTACCTGAAATTGTGTTATTGGTTATCGGTCCATCGCAATTATACAGCCCGCCGCCTTTACTGCTAGTGTTATTTGTTATCACGTTGTTTTTAATAATGGGCTGAGCGTTGTTCTCGCCATAAATTCCATGCAAAGTACAATTGGTGATAATATTTTTCGTAATTGTTGGAGAGGTTCCATAACATTTTATGCCTCTGCCAGTGACCTTAAAACCAGTAATGACGGAATCATTACCTTCACCAAAGTCGAACGTCACGCTGTAGCCACTACTCGCTGTAATGATAGTTGATTCGACGACTCCCGTGTTATTAGGCTCGGTACCCGTCAGGGTTACAGCTCTCCCATTGAAAAGGATGTTCTCTTCATATGTTCCTGGATTAACAATTATGGTGTCGCCGTGCCATGAATAGTTTATTGCATCCTGAATATTGTCGAAATCAGCAGAACCATTCGGGTCAACTATGATTGTTTCTGCTTTGCAGGGAATCACTAAAACCAGGCAGGCAAGAACGAATATTAAGGTTCTCATCGTTTCTCCTCCAAAAATTATTACTGTTTCGTGGCGCACCAAAAAGGGCACCGCTACATCGTGCACCGTTGAGGCCCAGCAAGGCCCGCAAGAAACACGCAAGCGATGCCCGCTTTGCCAAAAGGCAAACGAGCACCAACTCTTATGCGTTTTCTTGCTTTGAAATTTGCTGGTTTCAACGGAAACGCCAAAAAATCGGCACGAAACATTATTCAATTGTCAAAAACGCCAACATCTAAAAGCCTGTCCCATAATAACATACAAAGATCGTTAAAACAAGCAAAATACGCTTCATTTGTGACATATCACGCTTAATATGCTGCAACTCACGCTTCATTTATGGCAGATTGCGATAACTGAATCAAACGCCTTTTTTATGTCTTTTATGT
Source organism: uncultured Pirellulales bacterium (assembly GCA_964634165.1). Taxonomy (GTDB): domain Bacteria; phylum Planctomycetota; class Phycisphaerae; order Sedimentisphaerales; family Anaerobacaceae; genus JAUVYQ01. The sequence goes on from CAZWKM010000033.1 coordinate 3,284, forward strand.
TTTTTTGCGGCTAAATGGTTACTTTTCTTTTTGCCTGACTCAATGAGCACAAACTCCGGCAGCTCTTTTAACTCGCGCAATTGGTCCCGCAGGAAAGCCGCCCGCTCAAAATCAAGGGCCTGGGCTGCTTCAAGCATTTCTTTTTCAATCTGGGAGGCCAGCTCAACCTTCTCATATTCGCCGCTGTCAAACCGGACCGCCTGGCGGGCAACCTGCCTTGCTTTTATCTGCTCGGTTAAACTTTTGCGGATTTCCTTTTTTATCGTTTCGGGCGTGATATTGTGTTCTTTATTGTATTTTAACTGAATTTTACGGCGTCTGTCCGTTTCGTCAATAGCTTTTTGCATCGATTCGGTAACTTTATCGGCGTATAAAAAGACGGTGGCGTTGATATTTCTTGCAGTTCTGCCGATTGTCTGTATCAGCGAGGTCTGACTTCTCAGAAATCCTTCCTTGTCTGCGTCAAGGATGGCGACTGCTGAGACTTCCGGCAAATCCAGGCCTTCTCGCAACAGGTTTATTCCCACCAGAACATCGAATTCGCCGTTGCGTAAATCGTGGAGTATCTCAATTCTTTCGAGGGTGTTGATTTCGCTGTGCAGATAGCGGCATCTAAAACCCTTCTTTTTAATATAAGTTGCCAGCTCTTCCGCCAGCCGTTTTGTCAAGGTCGTAACAAGCATTCGTTCTCTGGCTTTGACTCGTTTTTCGATTTCACCCATTAGATGCGGAATCTGATTGCCGGCCGGATGTATGAAGATTTCAGGGTCCACCAGGCCGGTCGGCCTGATGATTTGCTCGACAACCTCATTATGACATTTTTCCAGCTCGAACGGCCCGGGCGTAGCAGAGACGAAAATGACGTTGGCCCAGTTTTCCTGAAACTCTTCGAAACGCAGAGGCCTGTTATCCAGCGCGCTGGGCAATCTGAAGCCGTGCTCAACCAGGACCTCTTTTCTGCTTCTGTCGCCTGCCCACATCGCCCGCAGTTGTGGAATGGCAACGTGGGATTCATCGATAAATAAAAGAAAGTCTTTTGGGAAGTAGTCAATCAGTGTATAAGGTCTGGCTCCGGGCGGCAAACCCGAGAGGTGCCTGGCGTAATTCTCAATCCCGCTGCAATAGCCGATTTCCTGCATCATTTCAATATCGTACATCGTTCGGGCCTGTAGTCGCTGTGCCTCTAAGAGTTTTCCCTGCTGGCGGAGTTCCTGCAGCCGCTGCTGTAATTCGGTTTTTATGTTTTCTACGGCGGAGCCGATTCTGTCGCTGGGCATAATGTAGTGCTCGGCTGGATATATGAAAACTTGTTCTTCAACGGCCAGGATTTCTGCGGATATAGGATTTATGTAGCTTATCTTTTCTATTTCATCGCCGAAAAATTCAAAGCGAATTGCAAAAGATTCGTAAGAAGGATACAGCTCAACCACATCACCACGGACTCTAAATGTCCCCCTCTGGAAGTCGAAGTCGTTTCTGGTGTACTGGATATCGGCCAATCTGCCGAGCAAATCATTTCTCTCTAAAAGCTCGCCGGTTCGGGCAGCTACTACAGAAGCTTTATAATCTTCCGGCGAGCCGAGCCCGAAAATGCAGGAGACGGATGCGACAATAATCACGTCGTTTCTTGTTGAGAGACTGGTAGTAGTGGAGAGGCGGAGCCGGTCGAGGTCAGCGTTTTTCGAGGCGTCCTTTTCTATGTATATGTCTCGCTGTGGAATGTAGGCTTCGGGCTGGTAATAATCGTAATAGCTGACAAAATATTCGACGGCGTTTTCCGGGAACAGCTCATTGAATTCCTCATAGAGCTGAGCGGCCAATGTTTTGTTGTGGGATATAACAAGGGTCGGTCGGCCGGATTGAGCTATGACGTTTGCCATTGTGAATGTTTTGCCGCTGCCGGTAACGCCCATCAGGGTCTGGAATTGCTTGTTTGCGCGTAGGCCTTCTACAAGCCGGTCTATGGCTTCGGGCTGGTCGCCGGCAGGGTTAAAGTCTTTATTGAGTTTGAATTTTGCCATCTTTAACCGCGGATTTCACAGACTATACTGTACGTTTTATGTTTTTGCTTTTATTTAATCTGTAATACAATCTGTGGTTTATTTTACGCTCAAATAAGGCAAAACTCAAGAAAAAGAGCTGGGCGTAAAAACGGTGTATAGGTTTGATATACGGGGTTTTTGCAAATATGTTTTTTGTGTTGAACTGCCGTATTCGGGTGGGTAGAATACAGTTAAGTAATTTGTGAAGTGTGACTGATGAAAATGCTCGAAAGTGCAAAACTTGTGGAGAGGGAGCGAAATTCGATACTTGAAGCCTCCCAATCTCTGAAGTCGGATTTGCCTGTTACACGGGTGATATTGTTCGGCTCTAAAGCTCGTGGTACGGGTGAACCTGATTCAGACATTGACCTTCTTGTACTGACATCTTGTCCGGTCACCGCCCAGTTGCGGGCAGCTATCTCCGCCCGATTAGCCGGCGTCAATCTTCGAAATGATGTTGCGCTGGCATCAGTTGTGGTATCTGAACAGAACTGGTCAAGTGGACTAATTCGCTATATGCTGATTCACAGGGAAGTTGAAAGAGACGGGTGTGAAATATGAATGAGAGTGAAGCTCAGAAAAAGCTGATTAGGCTGTGGCTGGAAAAAGCTGACGAGGCGCTGGCCTCGGCTGAGCTTGAGCTAAATGCAGGCCACACGAACTTTGCTGTGAACCGTTTATATTATTCCTGTTTCTATGCGGTGACAGCGCTGCTGTTACGGGACGGTAAACAGTATGCCCGGCATTCAGCAGTCAAATCCGAGTTTGGCCGAACTTATATCAAGCCCGGTCGCCTTGATGTGAAGTGGAACAAGTTTTACCAAAAATTATTTGATGACAGACAGGAGGGGGATTATATCCCTACAACTACTTTTGAGGCATCGGATGTTTCAACATCTCTTCAGCAGGCTCGTGAATTTATAGATTTAATTCGCGGCATTACTGATGCCGGGTAATTTCACAAAAGATTATCTATCACGCAAGCAATCCCTTTCGAGATGGATGTAAGCATAGCATGCACGCCGGGAGAATGGTGGTGCTGTAGGAAGAATGCTCTTTGCAGCTTTGGTATTTTTTGCTGTTAAAGAAGGGCGCATGGTAGAGAGGCGAGCGTAGGGCTGTTGGTGTCTTCATCTGACCCTGTCGGGATATACGATGGCGGCGATAAGTGCGGGGCCGTATCGCTGCCATAGGCGCTCCGAATTGAGCCTATCGGCGAAGCGGGGTAGTTCGAGGGTTATGGTAGGAATTCTTAGAGTAACTCCTGCGTATGACCCCAGCGAGCCGGGCTTTGCACCCAGCTTTATCAGAGGCAAATTACAATATTTGGTCATTCGGTTTGCCAGGGCGAGGGCGGGACCGTCGTAGTCGATGCAGGCCAGCGGCTGGTGAATGCTGACAATGCGGTCAGGAGCGTATTGGCGAATGAGCTGTTTAATGACGCGGGCCTCCGGCTCGGAAAGTGCGGTGCGTCCGAACCGCCTGCTGTTAATGCGGTTGGCTGTTGAGAAGTTGCGGTTCAGGTCCACGCCACGGGCGTTGTAACGACTGTTGTGAGCGACGCCGTCCGGATTTGCCACCGGCAGAAGCACCACTTTGCGTCCCTGCAGCAGGTGTGGGTACTGTTGGAGATACTGTGCCAGTCGGCGGACAAGTGGTATTCCGGCCGGCTCACTGCCATGTATGGCCGCCAGGATGAAAGTTACGTCCTGCCCCTGGCCGAGGACGCTGTATCCCATAGGTCGGTTCTCTATCGATTTGCCGACAATCCGGCGCTGTATCACCGGCTCAACTACCGGGGGCTGCGGGGCGTCAACTATCACAGGGTAGTCCACGGGCTGGTAGCAGCCGGCAAGGGCCAGCGCAGCAAACAGGGCACAAGCCAGTGGGATGATAGACCGTTTTCTGTTCATATCAGATATCCTTTCAGATGGTTCGTTTTTTTCAGGAAGATACGAATACAGCGGGATTATAAACTATTCTTGGTGCACTTAAAGGCAAAAAAGAATGCAGACGGCTGGGATTTGAGATTCTTCGCTCAGAATGACAGCGAGAGAGGTGTCATACCAATTGTATTAGATTACTGCGCTTCGTGTATTTGGCACAAACGACGGGTGGCAGCCTCAAGCGCAGCTTGGGGATGGCTCGCTGCTCCTTATGTAAAGCGCAACATTTAATTACAATTGGTGTCAGAGAGGGTTTCTGAAATCTTGACATAGCCGTCTCAAACTGGGACAATCGTCGGCGGGTTGCGCGGGTAAGCGTAAAATCACGGTTCTTTGGTTTTTAGGATTTGGGCTAATGAAAAAAGGGGTTGATTTTGATATTGTCGTGATAGGCGGTGGGATTATCGGTCTGGCCTCAGCTTACAAGATTCAACTGCATCATCCTGAAACCTCGATTGCTGTACTGGAGAAAGAAGAGCAGTTGGCGGCTCATCAGACCGGCCATAATTCCGGCGTTATTCATTCCGGGCTGTACTATAAGCCCGGCTCGAATAAGGCAAAAACCTGTGCCAGGGGACGTGAAGAACTTATAGCTTTTGCCAGAGAACATAATATCCCTTACGAGATTTGCGGGAAAATAATTGTTGCAACTGATGAGGGCGAATTAGCCAACCTCGAACAGATTTTCCGCAACGGCCTGGAAAACGAGATAGAAGGCATTGAAAAGATTGGGCCGGACGAAATAAAGAAAAGTGAGCCATTTTGCTGCGGCATCGCAGCTATACGGGTGCCTTGCACAGGGATTATTGATTTTACTAAAGTTGCAAAGAAATTGGGCCGGTTGATAAAGGCGGAATCACAGGGCAATAAAGTTTTGACTTCGCATAAGGTATTAGGTTTTGAAAAGCACGATTCTTTTACGAAGGTCGTTACAAATCAAGGGACTTTTGCCGCCAGGTATATTATCAACTGTGCGGGACTTCAGTGCGACAGAATTGCGAAACTGGACGGTGTTGAGGCTGGCCTGAGAATAGTTCCCTTCCGCGGGGATTATTATGAGCTGACAGAAAACGGCGTCGAAAAGGTTAAGGGTTTGATTTATCCGGTTCCGGACCCGGCTTTTCCCTTTCTCGGTGTTCATTTTACCCGTAAGATTGATAGGTCAGTCGAGTGCGGCCCAAACGCGGTTTTCTCATTCAAGAGAGAAGGTTATCGCAAAACTGATTTTAGTGTGAGAGACTCCTGGGATGCGCTGTCTTATTGCGGGACGTGGAAGATGTTTTTCAGGCATTGGAAATATGGCCTGGGAGAATACAGTAGGGCCTTTTTCAGGAAACTATTCCTTCGGCAATTACAACGGCTTATTCCTTCACTTGGCGCTGAAGATATAAAGCCTGGAAATGCCGGCGTGCGTGCTCAGGCGGTTGGGCGGGACGGCGAGCCGATTGATGATTTTAGAATAGAAAGACAGGAGAATTCCATTCACGTTTTGAATGCACCGTCGCCGGCTGCAACGGCATCGCTGGCCATCGGCGATTATGTAAACCAAATAGCTACGGAATACTTTAAGCTCAAAGATTAGATTTTGAAACTGAACCAACTCGGTTAATAAATGAGTAAATACCGAACAGACAGCTTGTTTGCGAAAATGGAAATGGATTCCCGCTTGCGCGGGAATGACAACGGGGTGGTTTGTCATCATATAATTCGAGTAGCATTTGAGTCGGCGGTGGATGCGGAATTCGATTACCTTGTGCCGGATGAGTTCTGGCCGATTGAGGTGGGGCAGAGGGTAGAGGTCCCCTTTGGCAGAAAAAATAAACTTCAAATCGGCTTTTGCGTAGAAGCCGATGTTCCTTTCGAAAAGTCTTTTACCGCTGGCGGCAGGGGGCGTAAGCTAAAAAAAGTCGTCAAGATAATTGATAAAGAGCCGTTGTTGGATGCCAAACTGATGGAGTTGGCCCGGTGGATTAGCAGTTACTATGTCTGTCCGCTCGGCCAGGTTTTAGCGGCAATGGTGCCGGGTGCGGTGAAAAAAGGTGCGGGGGTTAAGACACAAAGATATGTTTATCTTTCAGCCAGCTTCACTGATATTGAAGAAAGTGTCAAGCAATTAAGGGGTAAGAAGCAAAAGCAAATTGTCACCGTCCTACAGGGACGAAAGGCCTTTAGCTCAAAAGATGCGATAGAGCTGCAGAGTTTACTGGCTGATGTCGGCTGCACGAACGTCCCTATAAAAAATTTAGCTGAAAAACAGATTATTAAAGTAGCCCGGAAAACAATCTTGAAATCTTTACCGGCTATTCCGGAAGGGATGTCACTAACAACCGACAAGGTCGTATTAAATGAAGACCAGCAAAAGGCGTTGGCTCACTTTGAAGCTGAGATAGAATCCGGGAGATTCGGCGTTACGCTTTTATATGGCGTTACCGATAGCGGCAAAACTGAGCTTTATATAAGAGCTGTCAAGGCGGTTTTACGAAAAGGCAAAAGTGCCATCGTGCTGCTTCCTGAAATCGCTCTTACGGCCCAAACGGTTCAGCGGTTCAGCTCAAGGTTTGAAAAAATAGCTGTAATGCATTCGGGATTGACCGCCGCTCAGCGAAATGTGCAGTGGCAAAAAATAAAGTCTGGTGATGCCGACGTGGTTATCGGTGCTCGCTCGGCGGTCTTTGCCCCGTTAGCCAGGCCGGGCCTAATCGTTGTTGACGAAGAGCACGAGCCGAGCTTCAAGCAGGATACTGCGCCGCGATATAACGGCAGAGACGTGGCGATAAAACGGGCGCAGTTGGCAAATGCACATTGTATTTTAGGCAGCGCTACGCCGTCGTTAGAGACATTGTTTAATTGCCGCAGCAAAAAGCATTTTAGCGTAGTGCATTTGCCGAAAAGGGTGATGGACCTGGCCTTTCCCGAAATGAAACTGGTCGATTTGAGAGAGGGATGTTTTACGCAGAATGGTCTTAATTTGATTTCTGAGCCGTTGGCTGAGCGTCTGAAAGAGACTATCGAAAAGAACGAGCAGGCGATTTTGCTTTTGAACAGGCGCGGTTACAGTAATTTTGTATTCTGCCCATCGTGCAAACATACCCTGCACTGTCGCAACTGCGATGTAACGCTGACCTTTCACAAATCAAAGACCGCAGGCTGCGACCGGATGCGAACGGTTACGGGAAAACATATAAATTATGGTTATGCGATATGTCATTATTGCTTGGCACAGACGCTTGTTCCTGAAAAATGTCCGTTGTGCGGTAAAGGTATGGCTATGATTGGGCTTGGCTCGCAACGGCTCGAAGAGGAACTGGCCAAAAGGTTTCCCCAGGCTCGTGCATCGAGGATTGACAGCGATTCTATGGCAAGCAGAGACTATTATCGGCTTCTGAAAGACTTTGGCGAGGGTCGCATCGATATATTAGCCGGGACACAGATGTTGGCTAAGGGCCTGCATTTTCCAAACGTAACGTTGGTGGGCATCATTAGTGCTGATACTTGCCTTTATCTGCCGGATTTC
>CAZWKM010000034.1:0-5827 GCA_964634165.1 uncultured Pirellulales bacterium
CACTCGGAGGTCGGCTCATTCAAATCATCCGTCAGGTACATCCCACCTATATCAACAGTCACGCTACTGTTGTTGTAGATTTCGATCCAGTCATCATATTGACCCTGCGGGTCCGGGTTACAACTGCTGTTGGACGCCAAGAACTCATTGATTACCAGCGGGTTGCCTTTCTTCTGCCAGTTCTCTGCCAACAGGGCAAAGTCAGCCATGTCAACTCCATTGTTTCCAACCAGGTCGGCGCAATCAGTAGGATGACCGACACAACCCGGCCCATCCAGCCACTGACCGACAAAAATTTCCAAATCGGGTAAACCGACCGCCCAGTCGCCGTTCAAGTCGCCCGGTGGAGGCTCGAGCGCGGCCTGACTGGTCGTGAAATGCCATGGGTCGCCGGGGACAATTAGCTGCGTGCCGATATATTCGTCAACCTGCCAGTGGTACGTAGTCAACTGTTCCGGTGTCGGTAAGCCCGCATATTGGCAGCCAGAAACCTCGTCAATATAACTCAAAGGAAACTCGGTACCGGCATAGACCTTATACGAATCGGCAAAGGCATCACCCGTCCAGCTCAAATCGGTAGTAGAACCAGGGACATTCTCCTGGCCATTTTCCGGCGTAGGATCAGTAGCCTTACCGCCGGTGGTAAAGGTCCAGGGGTTTCCGGTATAGACATCACCGCCAATATTTACATCCACCCGCCAGTAATAGGCCGTGGCATAGTCCAGATAGGGCTCATAACCGATAGAGCTACTGCCGAATAACTCCTGCGTAGCGGGACCAAGATAGGTATCGGTTGAGCTGAAGTAAAGATCATACGTCGGATCGCTCTCGGATGGTCCCATCCAACTTAGAGTCTGATGCAAAGTAATATGCTCCGATTCATTTTCCGGGATTGGGTTAGTGGCCTGGGTCACGAGTTCGTAGCTAAGCGATACGTCGTCGAACTGGCTCTGGGTGCCGCCGGCGTTACGGCCGACCCCCAACACAATCGTCATAGCCTGGCCAACATAGCTGGTAAGGTCGGCAACGTCATACGTCCTGGAGAATTCCTGATAGGTACCGGTCAAAGTCGGAGACACCGAGGAAGTGGGCGTGACTACTACTCCGCCTGCCAACAGCTCGAGTACCACAGGAGTCGCACCGCCCTTGGCGTACATCGAAAGCGTATAGGTGGAGCTGTTCAGGATGTTGCCGAGAGAAGCATCCGAGGTGATCAGCCCACCGGCCGGATTGCCCCAACCACCGCCGTTGGCCAAGTAGCAATTTGACCCACCCGTGGTATGGTTGCTTACGTTTGATACAGAACCCTGAAGGTTTCCAGTAGTCTGGTCCCGGCTGTATGTGCCGCCCCAAGTGATCCACCCGTCCCTGTCGTAGCCGAGCCACCCAGGGATGTCGGCCGTGTCGCCGGTGGTCATGTCGGCAAACTCATACGCTCCGGTATCTATGGGGCAATCTGGTCCTACGCCCATTGACCAGCCGCCAGCTGATATGGCCCCGGGAATCCCCGTCCCTGGTTTGTAAATCAATTCAAAACTGCTGTTGGGCACGGTGACCGTCACTGCCTGAACTTGGCCGATGGCCAGGGCGAGAATCGCCACGGCTACGATAGTCAAAATATTTCTTCTACACGTAATAGTCATATCTCGATAAACATTATTGGGATACTTCCCAGGTTGGTATTTTTCCTCTCTCGCTTGCTCAATTTCTCAGCAACTTTGCGGATCGACACACTCTGAGATCGGATATACAAGCCCAAGCTTATTCTACCAGATTATAGCTCCAATTGCAATGATTTTCCCCCTCACCTCAAATCCAACCGCCTAAGCTCAGCCAACCAAATCAGAACAATGGCTTTTCAAACTTATAGTGCCGTTAAAACCGGCACGGGTGGTATAAACGCGCATGGGACAAGTCTGTTCCTCTTCCTACAGGTCGCAATCCGGGTCGAGCCAAACCGTAAGAGTGTCATCACCATCGAGAACATAATCAATTCTCGCGACAAACACATGCAATTGACCATCAATGGGTACTCCTGGCTCGGGGCCAATCGGTCCCATATCATCCGCATCAACCGACCAGGGATTGTATTCCAAATCGTTCCATCTGTTACCGAATCATAACTCTGTTATCACCCTCAAGGAGCAGACCGGCAGCAGCGGCGCAGCTCTTTCAGGGGCTTGTCCGGCACCACACGGGTTATCTGATAAAGTTGGTGCTTCAGCAGCTTCAATACGCCCTCAGCAAGGCGGGTGTGACCGGACAATAGCTGGTTGTTAACGAGCAGCTTCCAGCCTTCGATTTTTTGGACGGTATAGTCCGCTGTCGGGGTGTATCGGCCCGAAGCAACACAAAAAATAAACAGTACAACACAAACCAACACAACTTTTTTAATCGGTGATTGTCTTCTAATATTCAGGTTTGTTTGCAGGTTTTGAAAGAGGGGAAGTATGCTTATGGTTTTGCTTTGACATAATCGGTTGTTTCTCTCTGGTAAGCTCATAAGTATCATTGGCAATAGCGGCTTGTTCATTTGTTGGAATGGCAAAAACTTTGACTCTGCTGTCTTTGGTATTGATTTGGGCTTCTTTTGCTATCGCGGCCTGGTTTGCTGCCCGGTCAAGCTGAACACCTATCTGGGTCAGGCCGGTACATATCTGCTGACGCAAAAAGACAGCGTTTTCCCCTATTCCGCCCGTAAAGACCACAGCATCAACCTTATCCAGAACAGCGCAATATGCGCCGATGTACTTCTTGATGCGGTAGCAGAAGATATCGATAGCCAGCTTTGCTCTGGTATTACCTTTTTCTGCGAGCTCTTCGAGGTTTCTAACATCATTCGAGACACCTGATATTCCAAGCAGACCGCTTTTCATATTGCAAAGGTTTTTCAATGACTTTACATCGTAGCCTTTATCGGCGAGATAAAAGAGTATCGCCGGGTCAAGGTCGCCGCAGCGTGTTCCCATTGGCACGCCTTCCAAAGGGGTAAATCCCATAGAGGTGTCAACCGACCTGCCCTGTTTTACGGCGGTAACGGAGCAGCCGTTTCCAAGATGGCAGGTAACGGCGTTGATGTCATATTTTCCTCTGCCCATTATAGCAGCAGCACGACGGGCAACATATCTGTGGGAAATTCCGTGGAAGCCGTACCTGCGAACACCGTATTTTTCATAAAGCTCATACGGCAAACCATACATATAGGCGATTTTGGGAATGGTGGCATGAAAGGCGGTATCGAAGCAGGCAACCTGTTTAGTGCCCGGGAGTTTGCGCTGCACAGCCTGAATGCCTGCGAGGTTGGGCGGATTGTGGAGGGGAGCCAGGTCTGCAAACTTTTTAACTGAGGCAATTACCTTTTCATCGATGATTACAGAACCGGTGAACTCTTCACCGCCGTGGACGACCCTGTGGCCGACGGCGCCAATTTCGGAAATGCTCTGTATGACTCCCACATCCTTGCTGGCGAGAGTCTCCAATATAAGTTCCATTCCCTTTTCCACGTTTTCGAGCCTTGTTTGTATGGTGTAGGTCTTGTTGTCATAAAGGTGAGAGAGTTTCGAGATTCCCTCTCCGATTCTTTCGACGACCCCTTTGGCCAGTACCTTCGCCTGGGGCATCTGGTATAAGTAATACTTGATAGAGGAACTACCTGCATTGATGACGAGTACTTTCATTTTCAAGATTATCCTTTCACTATCTGCGTCTTTCCTGCCGCTTTAGTTCAGCATTTGTTTTCTACACCAATTGCACCAAAGTTAATATCACCGCTGAAATTATGTCATCTACGCTTGCGCCTCTTGAGAGGTCCGTTATAGGTTTAGCAAATCCCTGAAGGAACGGGCCGATGGCTTGGGCGTCAGCCATATACTGTGTGAGCTTGTAAGCGATATTTCCTGAGTTGAGGTCAGGAAAGATGATAACATTTGCCTTTCCTGCCACGGCACTTTCATCCTTAACCTTCTTAGCGGCTACTCTCGGAACTATAGCCGAGTCCGCCTGGAATTCGCCGTCGATAGCCAGTTCAGGCTCGCGAGCCCGTGCTATTTTGAGAGCTTCTTTGACTTTATCCACACCTGGGCTGGAAGCACTGCCCCTGGTGGAGAATGAAAGCAGAGCTACACGCGGTTCGGCGCCGAGAATTCTCCTTGCGCTCACGGCCGAGGCCAGTGCAATATCGGCGAGTTGTTCGGCAGTAGGGTCGATGTTGACGGCACAGTCAGCGTAAATGAACGGTTTGTCCTTTTCACCGAGAAATTTGGGAATAACCATAAGAAAGTAGCTGGAAGGAGTCTGTATCCCGGGGATTAATCCTACGGTTAAGACTCCGGCTTGAATAAGAATTGATGTCGCGCTGGCAACACCCCCAACGACAGCATTCGCGTCGCCACAAGCCACCATCATGCCTGCGTAAAACAGCGGCTTGACAACTACGTGTTTTGCCACGGCGACAGAGATACCATCTCGTTGGCGACTGTATCTTTCAGCATAAACGTCGAGCTTATCACTTTTTTTCGGGTTTATGGTTCTGATACCATCGAGTTTGACACTGGCTTTTTCGATAGCCGCTTCGAGCTGCTCAGGTTTTCCGAGCACAATCGGCTGTGCAATATCCTCGTCTTTAAGTCTTCGGGCAGCCCGAATTATTCGCTCGTCTCTACCCTCCGGCAAAACGACTGATAGATTTTTCCCCCTTACTTTTTCCTTAAAACTGCTTATAATGTCCATCGTTAAAACTCAAAACTAAGAACTAAAAACTTAAAACTGATGTTAATCTACCAGAGCCAGCTCGAAAATGCAAACCGGAAGAAAAATCTGGAAATTCCGGACTGTTTGAGTTATCATATAATATTACAAGAAAAGTCGAATCAACGCTTGAGTGGATAGGAAATATAATGTCAGTGAAGTTGAGCAGGCGGGATAAGCAGCTTCTGGATGGTCAACAGGGTGAAGCGGCACAGATGGCAATGCGCATCCTGGTAAGAATGGCCGAGGTTGACGGCGCCGCCGAAATGATGGATGTGAGCCAGGCCCATATAGATGGTTGCGGCCTGCTCAGTGAAGCTGGTTTGGAATTTGCCGAGACCCTGGCAGCAAAAGGAGCAAGGGTTTCCATCCCCACGACCTTGAATATGGGGCCGCTCGACCTTCAGAACTGGAGACAATTTGGAGTAGATGAAGACTTTGCCGCCAAAGCCATCAGGCAGGCCAAGGCCTATACAGATATGGGATGTATCCCTACCTGGACTTGTGCGCCTTATCAAAGCTACTTAACGCCGAGGTTCGGCCAGCAAATTGCCTGGGGCGAATCGAATGCTATCTGCTACGCCAATTCGGTTCTCGGGGCCAGGACCAATAGATATGGAGATTATATCGACATCTGTGCTGCTATAACAGGCAGGGTGCCTAAGTGTGGCCTTCATCTGAAACAAAACCGCAAAGGGCAAATTCTTCTGCGGCTGGTCGGTCTGAAGCGGATCGACTCTGCCATCATGCAGAGTAATGCTTTCTATGCGATATTGGGCCATCTTATAGGCTCGCTGGTTGAGGATAAAATTCCAGTTATCGAGGGGCTCCCTGTCGAGGCATCCAGTGACCAACTGAAGGCTTTGTGTGCGGCGGCAGCCTCTTCGGGGTCAGTGGCTCTTTTTCACGCCGTCGGCGTGACTCCGGAAGCGAATACCCTGGAGGAAGCCTTCCAGGGTGACACTCCGGAGCGCATCATTGATATCCGTCCTTCTGATTTGCGCAAATCCTGCTCCGACTTGTCCACGGCCAAGGAAGGAGACGACCTTGATTTGGTCGTGTTAGGCTGTCCTCATTTTTC
>CAZWKM010000034.1:5927-10724 GCA_964634165.1 uncultured Pirellulales bacterium
CGGCCAAGGAAGGAGACGACCTTGATTTGGTCGTGTTAGGCTGTCCTCATTTTTCCTTCGACGAGTTTCGTGAACTGGCCCAGCTTATACGAGCGGAGACCAAAAAAGGCAAAACACTTCATCCTGATGTTAAGTTCGTTGTTATTTCCTGCCAAACATCTTATGCCCTGCTGCAAAGAAGCGATTTTGGATTCCCGCAAAGCGGGGTCCCTCTCGATGTGCTAACCGGCTTTGGCATCGAGATAACCCTTGACACTTGTGTTTTTCATACACCGATGGTCTCTCCGGATACGAAGGTAATTATGACCAATTCGGGAAAATGTGCTTACTACGCGCCGGGTGAGCTGGGTGTACGGGTTGCTTTTGGGACTATGGCCGAATGTGTAGCCTCTGCCGTCAAGGGGCGTGTATCCGGCTCGGGCGGACGCTTCTGACAGGCGTGCCGAAAGGAAATATTGTGGAAAGAATCCTGATGGGAAGACCGGTAGTTGCAGGGCGGGCCGAAGGCCTCGCTCTCGTTTCCAAAGAGCCCCTGAGTTTCTGGGGAGGTTTATGTCCGCGCACCGGAGAAATCATTGACCGACGTCATGAGCGCTCAGGGGCCATTGTTACAGGCCGGGTATTCGTATTTCCACAGGGTAAAGGGTCCAGCACCTCCAGCGCGACCTTGCTGGAGAGTATCAAAGCTGGCGTCGCTCCCGCAGCCATAATCAATCTCAAGGTCGATACCATTTTGGCGTTGGGAAGTATCGTCTCGGATGAGCTGTACCACCAGGCCGTGCCTATTGTGGTTCTGCCCGAAAAGGACTTTTATTTAATTAGAGAAGACGACCACCTTACTATTGAACCTGATGGAAAGGTGCTGGTTTGGTGACACGGCCATCCTGGCCGTGTTGGCACGCTTTCTGCAAAATAAAAAGGAGGTAGCTGTGAAGACAAAATTGAAAAAGATAGGGATTTGTTTTGTATTGCTCGTAACGGCAGCGAGCTGTACTACGCACAAGGGCTTCGAGAAGTCCGGCAGGTTACCGTCCGATGCTGCTGCCGACTATTTGAACCTCGAGAGGATTTTCAGCTCTGATGAGTTTGATCCTGAGAGATTCGGCCCTGCACGCTGGCTCGAGGACGGCTCCGGCTACACAACTTTGGAAGACTCCGAAGCGGAAACAGGCGACAAGGATATTGTTCGGTACGATCCGAAGACCGGCAACCGTGAAATAATGGTTCCCTCAACTCGACTGATACCGAACAGCGAATCGAAACCTCTAAAGATTGACGATTACTGCTGGTCACCGGACGGGAAGAAACTGCTTGTTTTCACGAACACCAAACGTGTATGGCGGAGGAACACACGGGGAGACTATTGGGTGCTCGATATGACAAGTTGGGAATTGCAAAAACTCGGGGGTGATGCCGAGCCCTCAACGTTGATGTTTGCGAAATTTTCACCGAATGGCCGTCGCGTTGCCTATGTCCGAGAAAGAAACCTGTACGTCCAGAATCTCAAGAACCTTCGAATCAAACAATTGACAAAGGACGGTTCGGACACCATTATCAACGGCACATCCGATTGGGTCTATGAGGAGGAGTTCGGTCTGCGGGATGGATTCCGCTGGAGTCCCGACGGCAAATCAATTGCCTACTGGCAGTTTGATACGGAGGGAGTGCGTGAATTCTATCTCATAAATAATACAGATTCTCTTTACCCAAAGCTCACCGCCTTCCAGTATCCAAAGGTTGGCGAGACGAATTCCGCCTGTCGCGTCGGAGTGATAAGTTCCAGAGGAGGCCAAGCAAAATGGCTTAAGGTTCCGGGTGATTCCCGCAACAACTATATCCCGAAGATGGAGTGGGCGGCGAATTCAAAAAAAACGGTCGTTTTCCAGCACCTCAATCGCCTGCAGAACACGAATGAAGTGATGCTGGGCAATATACGTAACGGAAGGATCCGGAAGATTTTGACGGAGCGCGACGAAGCATGGGTCGACGTCGGCGACAGCCTAAGATGGCTGAATAATGGCAAGAGCTTTACGTGGTTGAGTGAACGTGACGGCTGGCGGCATTTGTATCTGGTTTCACGGTCCGGTAAGAAGATAACTCTTCTGACCCCCGGGCAATTCGACGTAATAAGCGTTCAGAGTATCGATGAAGAGCGTGGCTGGGTTTACTACATTGCTTCGCCGGATAATCCAACGCAACGCTATCTGTATCGAGTTGGGCTTGATGGCAGCGGCAAGGCCGAGCGGTTGACTCCAGCTGATCAGGAGGGAACGCATGAATATCAGGTATCGAAGGATTCAAAATGGGCCTTTCACACATACTCATCTTTTGGTACACCGCCGATAATTGAACTGATCAGTTTGCCTGAGCATAGGACTAAAAAGGTGTTGGTGGACAACTCGGAATTGCGGTCGAAGTTGGACGAACTTAAAAGGACACCAGTAGAATTCTTTCGCGTTGATATAGGCAATGGTGTTCAGCTTGACGGCTGGTGTATGAAACCGCCTGATTTTGATCCGGAACAGCAATATCCGTTGTTTTTCTATGTCTATGGCGAGCCTGCCGGTCAGACGGTTCGGGATACATGGGGTGGGAAAGGATACTTGTGGCATCTTATGCTTACTCAGCAGGGTTATCTGGTAATGAATGTGGACAACCGCGGCACTCCGGCGCCCCGTGGTCGAGCGTGGCGTAAATGCGTCTACCGACAGATTGGCATTCTTGCCTCTGCGGACCAGGCGGCTGCGACGCGAGCTATCATTAAGCGTTGGCCTTATGTTGACCCAACGAGAATAGGTATTTGGGGCTGGAGCGGCGGCGGCTCTATGAGCCTTAACGCCATCTTCCGATATCCCGACCTGTATCATACCGCTATGGCAATTGCGTTCATAAGCAATCAGCGCTTTTACGACACGATTTACCAAGAGCGGTATATGGGACTGCCGGATGATAATGAAGAAGGTTATAAGAACGGTTCGCCCATAACATATGCGCATCAACTCAAGGGAAATCTTCTCATCGTCCACGGCACCGGCGACGATAATTGTCACTATCAGAGCTGCGAAGCACTCATCAATGAGTTAATCAAGCACAACAAGTCATTCTCGATGATGGCATATCCGAACCGCACCCACAGCATAAAAGAGGGCGAAAATACCAGGCGTCACCTCTACGAATTGCTCACCGGATATTTAAAGGAAAACCTGCCTGCCGGCCCAACTCGTGCTTCGCAGCGCTTCGCAGAGTAGCAAATTTTGAAACTTACTTTGATATGAAAGCGCCGATTTTTGTTGGGAACAAAGGCGGGCGTACTTTGTTGGGTTCCCAGTCCAGAAGATACTGAAGGGCACTTGAGCAGACACGTCCCTGACAGGGTCCCATACCGCAGCGGGTGTAAAGCTTTGCAGAACGCTGGTCTGCCTGGTTTTTCAGTTCACCGAAGGTAATATCTTCGCAGCGGCAGACAATCGTATCATCAGCAGGCAATTGCTTTAGCTGAGGTTTCAAGGCGAACGACTGGTTCAACAATCGGGCAAATTTTTGTTGTCTTTCACGTCTGACGATGAGTTTTGCGGTCCGCGTACCGGACTCCTTTCCGGCGGCGGTCAGACCTGCAATTTCACCTTCTGTTATCGCAAGGTCTGTGCCTCCAATCCCTGTTATCTCTCCGGCAGCAAAGAATCCTTCTATAGAGGTTCTCTGAAGACTGTCAACGACAAGCCGGCCGTTTTCCTGCTTGCAGCCGGCCAGAGCAGCCAATTCCACGCTGGGAACGAGCCCATAAGCACATGCCACTAAGTCAGCCGGTTCTATCCACTGGCGTTTCCCGTTGGTCAAGATAACCTCTCTAACTTGCGAATCTCCCCGAGCCTCCTTGACCCAGGTATTGGGCCAATAGGGTGCGGGGAAGTACTGCAGCATGTACCCCATGCCCTGGACCATCTTGGCTGGCTGATATCTTAAGGTCCCCAGAGCAAATTTTGCCAACTGCATCCGGGAAGTCTGTTCGGCAACGCAAACAATTTTCGCACCTGCTTTAGCCAGCGATGCCGCTACAGCGAAAAGCAGCGGGCCGGAACCGCCAACCACGACTCTGAGATGTTTCACAGGCATCCCTGCCTTTAACAATGCTTGTGCCCCTCCGCCCCCCATCACATTGGGCAGAGTCCAGCCGGGAAAGGGAAGGAAAAGTTCATGGGCGCCGGTGGCCAGTATTAGTTTATCAAAAACAATACTATCCAACCCACCTTGTTCTTTCTGCACCTGCACTGAGCAGCCCGTGATGTCGACCACCGTTTCGCTGGTTCGTAGAGAAACGCCGACCTTATCCAGACGATTGAACCAGCGTTTAGCCTTTCTCGCCCCGTTAGAAATCTTTGCTTTCTCTCGCATATTCTTAGCCTCTTTGGAATTTCTAACGGGGCGAGGCACCGAATAGTCTATGCTATGACGCCAAATCCCTCCTCCGGCGTAAGGCTCTCCGTCAAGCAAAGTAACCATTGCTCCGGACTCGGCGGTTCTACAAGCAGCGGCAATACCCGCAGGCCCTGCTCCAACAACAACAACTCGAGTCATAATGTTCGTATCTCCATTCCCTCACGGCACAACTGGTGACAGGCGAGTTGGTGTGGCTGATTGTCAATTTGCACCCGACACTCATAGCAGATTCCCATACCGCAAACGGGTGAGCGCAATTGGCCGCTTACCGATTTTCTAAATGCCGTTTCCCCTGCCATATACACCGCCGCGGCAACCGTTACACCTTCCGGTACCACGACAGACTTATCGTTTACCTTC
>CAZWKM010000035.1:0-10494 GCA_964634165.1 uncultured Pirellulales bacterium
TGAGCATAAAGCTGCCTTTGACGGGGAGCGATAAGACGCCTCGTGTACTAACCTGGCAGAGAGATGGCAATGAAGCTGACCCGCCTGAAACGGTAAAGATGAAAATTCCGATTCGCGAGATAAAGGCGGGGTCAAAATGCAGTCTTGAGGTCGATGTGAACGTTAATGGCTCGTTAGAGTCTGTTGGGAGGCGAACAGCGCTGTTCAGCCGACTGCTCGACGAGCACGATATAGCCGGCCTGAAAGATAGCGTATAGCGGTCAGCTAATTCGTCGTTCGTCGCTCGTATCTCGTGTAGATTATGGGTTGCACATTTTAAATCAATTTGTTACAATTATCCCTGTAAGAGACGATATATCCAAAGGAAGCAATTACGAGGCAGTTACAATGAAATTGAAAGTAATAATTCACGAAGCAGAAGAAGGCGGCTATTGGGCGGAAGTTCCCGCAATTCCCGGATGTGCGACTCAGGGAGATACTTTCGATGAATTGCTGCGCAATATCTATGAAGCGGTTGAGGGGTGTCTTTCTGTCGAGGTTCAGGAGATTACAGTCACAGGAACAGATAAGATCATGGAGATAGCGGTTTGAAGCCTATAAGTGGTAAAAGGTTCTGTCGCCTTCTTGAAGACAGCTGAGAATCGCAGGAATTTAAGGAGTCGGAACGTGAATATAGAAGATCAGCAGATACTGAAAAAGTTTGCAGCAAGAGTTCGCACTTACTATCCGGGAGCGAGTATATTGGCATTTGGGTCGAGGGCTCACGGAGAAGCGGCTCCGGATTCTGATTTGGATATTTGTGTTGTCCTCAATGAGTTGGATCAGAAAGCTGATAGTCTTCTGACAGACATTGCATGGGAGATAGGTTTTGAAGCCGATGTCGTAGTTTCTGTCGTGCCGTTTTCTACCAATGAATTTAATACAGGTCCTCTCTCGGTAAGCCCATTGGTGCGGGTCATAAAACAGGAGGGTGTGGCTGCATGAATGAAAATTTGAAAGCCCTTGTTGGATACCGTTTAGAACAGGCGACTGAAGCCCTTGAGGCAGCCGATTTGCTTTATAAACATCAGAAATATCGTTCCGCAGTTAGTCGAGCGTATTATGCGATGTTTTATGCGGTTCTTGCCTTGCTGGCAATTCACTCTTCAACAACCTCAAAACACAGCGGCGTCATATCGCGATTTGATCGTGACTTTGTCAAAGCGGGTCATTTCGACAAGACCCTTTCGAAATGGTTGCATGACGCATTTGATTTGCGTCAGCGAGCAGACTATAGGGAAATGTTTGAAATCGCTGCTTCGAGAGCCTGTGAAATAATCGAACATGCCAGGGAATTTGTAGCGGAAATCCGAAGGAAAATTGATGAAGGCAAAGTAACAGAAAGACACTGAGACGGTTATACAGCTTGACGGTCAAACAGTCATACGGAGAACAGGTGGGCAAAGTACAGAAAAACTGAGGATAGTAATATGAAATTTGTTATCACCCTATTCCAGGACGAAGATGGCGTGTTTATTGCGGAATGTCCATCTATCCCCGGCTGTGTCAGTCAGGGTAAGACCGAGTCGGAAGCAGAGAGTAATATTCGCCAGGCGATTCGAGAATGCCTTGAAGTGCGAGCAGAGAAAGGCATGCCTCTTACGGTGAGTACCCGCCAGGTCGAGGTTGCCGTCTAATGCCACCCGTGCCGGTCTTGAGTCCGAGAGAGGTTGTGAAAACATTTGAGAAACTTGGCTGGCAAGTTTCTCGGCAACGAGGCAGCCACATCATCTTGACCAGGAAAGGACACATTGCAACGCTATCAGTGCCAAACCACCCGGAGGTGGCGCGTGGCACACTGCGAAGTCTTGTTGCACGGACCGGCCTTACCGTAGATGAATTCCTGAACGCCTTGAAGGGATGATCTAAGAGGATGGCTAATTCGTCGCTCGTATCTCTGCTTTTTCCTTTTTACTTTTTCCTTTTGCTCTACTCTTCGTGTCCTTCGTGGTAAGGCATGTTTTCTTCTGTTCTCTGACTTCTGACCTCTGACATCTGACTTCTGAATTCTGTCTTCCGACTTCTGACATCTGACATCTGACCTCTGACATCTGATTTCTGTCTTCCGACTTCTGATTTCTGACTTCTGACATCTGTTTTCTGATCTCTGACTTCTGTCTTCTGACATCCAACTATGCCCAGATTTCCAAAGAAAGAAGCGGATTTTGACACGAAAATGTCGGCCAATGTTACCGCCCAGCAGTCTGCCCAGTCTGCCCGGCAGGCCAAGGATGCCAGTCGCGACACGCTGGAATCGCTTGTAAGGACGCTGGTAAAGCGGCTTCAGGTATCGTCCGCCGTCGATGATACCGAGCGGGCGGCGCTGGGTATTACCGTTCGCGATAAAGTCCGCACCGCGGCCACCGGCGATATTACGACCCGCCCGATCGGCGTGGTCGATACCAGCCAGCGTTTGCGGCATGAGATTCGCTTCAGCGATGAGGCGACCCCGGCCCGGCGTGCCAAACCGGCCGGGGTGATGGGCTGTGAGATTTGGGTTAAGGTTGCCGCTGCCGGTGAGCCTGCTCCGACCAGTGCCGATGAGCTTCGCTTTATAACGCTGGATACCGCCAGCCCCTATATTGCCGAATATGACGGCGCCGAAGGCGGCAAGACCGCCCACTATATGCTGCGCTGGGTCAAATCCAGCGGCGAAAAAGGCCCCTGGTCCGAAACCGTAAGCGCAACTATAACAGCGTGATGTTAGCTTTTAGTTGTCAGAGGTCAGAAGTTCTGATAACCGATAACTGATTTTAATTAGACGGGATTGCAGGATGGGCGGGATAATCCTGTTCATCCTGTATATCCCATTCGGCTTCGCTCAGGGCAGGCTCTGTCAAAAGTGCCTTGTTGACTACTTCTTTTACTATCCGCTTAACGCTAACAGCTAATCGCTAAAAGCTAAATAAATGTCTAATCTGAATTCTGAGACAATTCGAGAAAAAGGGATTGATGCAAAATCTCTTTTGCAGAGCAACGGTACCGAAGGACTTATATCTCGTCTGCGCAGTCTGCTGTTCTCGCAACGACGGAACCTGGAGAATCTTTCGGCACTGGTCTTGTTCAATTTTCTAGCGGCAGGATTATTCTTCATCACGCAGATCAAGATTGCCAACGTCATCGGCAAGGAGAAGTTTGGCTTATTAGCCTACGGCATCGCATTGGGTGTGTATGCTCAGACTATCGTCCGCTATGGAATGAATCGCACGTTGGTGCGGGACCTGATACACTATCCCAACCGCTTTGCTGAACTGGTCATGGCCAGTCTGCTGCTGCGCGGGGTACTGCTGGGATTGGTGGTAGCAGGACTGTTGGTCTGGAAACTGCTCTGGCAGCCGGCCGATATGAGTTGGGCCATTATCGTCGTGGTTGTGGCCTATTCTCTGAAGTCGCTCGATCTTCAGCCGGTGTATGATGCCTGGCACTGCATGGCCCGCCATGCCGTATATAACATGGTCCGGCGTGGATTGTATTTTGCTTTGATATGGGGCATTATCCTGGCAAATCCCCAGCGCCTTACGCTTGCCTGGATAGCTTTTGCACTTCTGGTGATGGAGGTATTTTACCTGTTTCTGCAACAGAGATGGGCCGGGAGGCGAATCGAATGGTCGTGGGGCAATTTTGGTGGGAACTCTGTTGTTGGGGAACTTATCAAGGGTAATTCCTGGATATGGCTGGCTACCATAGGAGCTTTATCCTTTGGGACATTGAATCAGATAATCCTGAAACACTATTGCGGGTCAGGCGAACTGGGAGGTTATGCGGCATGTTGGCAGATTGTAGCTGCTGCTACGTTACTACTTACCCAGGTCAGTCGCGTCGGCAACCCGGCTACGGCAAGAGTAACACGCCAAGAGAACAACAGGGGTGAGCGAAAATCATTCCTGCTGAAATACTCTTGTGTTATGGCTGCCACCGCTTTGCCGATCGTTATCCCTTCAGTATTGTTCCCCGGATGGATTATGAAGACCATCTTCCAGCCGGAATACGCTTCTTCTTCAGCTATTCTACGAATACTGGGCATTTATCTTATGGTCTATTCCCTAGGGTGTGTTGCATCACAATATGTTGTCTCAGCCCGAATGGAAAAGGTCTATTTTGCCAGTGTTATTCTGGGTGGATGTTTGAGTGTTATTCTTTGTTTTATACTCATTCCGCAGTTGTCGGGATTGGGTGCTGCTCTGTCGCTTTTGATCGCTCATGGGATTTCGATGGGGCTTTATTGGATGGCAATGATTCAACATGTCAGAAAAAGCGAATAATTCGACTCACAAAAACGTTTGTTCTGAAGTCGTTGCTCATAATCTTTGTGTTGGTTGCGGCGTTTGTGCCGGGGTTTGTCCGCATGAAAGTCTGAGCATCAAGTTCAACAAATTTGGTGAATATGTTGCGATAGAAAAAGGTACTAAGTGTCCCGATACTTGCAATATGTGCCTTGATGTGTGCCCATTCTATAACGACAAAGATAACGAAGACACATTGGGTAAGAAGCTTTTTGCAGAGAAGCCTGGAATTAAACATGCACCGGAAACCGGCTATTTCCTCAAAGCCTTTGTTGGGTATTCCAACATTAGCAACCATCGTGAGAATGGTGCATCTGGCGGGTTGACCACTTGGATGTTGGAAACGTTGCTGAAGGAGAAGTTGGTAGACCAAGTGGTATGTGTCGGCCCGGTCCAGAAACCGGAAAGCTTGTTCGGGTTTACAATCTGTGATTCACCGGAAGAGATCCGCCTATGTTCGCAGTCAAAATATTATCCAGTTGAAGCCTGTGAGGTCGTTCGGCATATACTGGCGAACGAAGGTCGTTATGCAGTGACTGTGCTGCCGTGCTTTGCAAAGGGGTTCCGACTGGCGATGCAGATACGTCCGAAGTTTCAACAAAGGATAAAGTTTCTGCTCGGTTTGACTTGCGGGCAGGGCAAAAGTAAATTTTTTGCCGAGTATGCTTGTACTATCGGTGGAGGGAATCCACATAATGTGAGTAACATCGAGTTCCGAGTCAAAAACCCCACGCGGCCAGCGAGTGAGTATGCTGTGCGGTTTGTTAGCGGCTTGGGCACGGAATGCGAACATTGTGGTTTGGTAAAAATGTGGGATTTGGGTTTCGAGCGTCGGCATTTTACGCCAAATGCCTGTAATTTTTGTACGGATACTTTTTGTGAGTTATCTGATGCAACATTTATGGATGCGTGGCTGCACGATTACAGCAAGGACTACCAAGGACACAATATCGTAATCGTGCGGAATAAAACTCTTTGTGACCTCATAGAACAGGGGCATAAAAGAGGTCAGTTAGCAGTTGACGATTTGAGTATTGACAAAGTCGTTAAAAGTCAAAAGGGTCTAATATATTCCAAACGCAATTATACCCTCGAACGATGTCAACTTGCGGCTCAAGCTGGTTATAAGGTTCCCAAAACCCGACCGGCGCTGTTGAGTGGCAAATTGCCTTACAGTGAAAGGTTGCTGGCGAGATCAACGTGGTTGATTTCGCTGAAAAGCCGAGAAGAATGGGTCCGCTGCGATAAGGATTTAAGAAGATTTCAAAAGGCGATGGCACCCTATGTTGCTGCCATTATGAGAGCGAAGCTGCTAAATCGACTACGGCGGAAACCCTGGGCACTGTTGCGCCCGTTGTGGCGACGCTTTATCAAACTGAAGAATGCAATTGCAAAGTGAAAGGCTATGTTGCGATGAAGAAGAAAATTGGCTTGCTGACATATTTTTGGTCTGGTAATTACGGCACTTTCCTTCAATGCTATTGTATGTTAGAAGCATTAAAACAACGCTTCTCCAGCGCTCGTGTCGAGCTTATCAACTTCAGGTATCCTGGTGTTGTAGCGGCGAATTACAGGAGCGGATTTAAACGGCAGGGTGCATACCACCTAATCCGAAACGCCCTAGCAACTTACAGACGCAGGAGAAAGTGCGAGCGAAATGCGCACCTGCTCGAGCCCAAAAGTGGATCGCTGTGGTCGTTATTTGACTACGAAGACTTCATGGCCTACCTTGCAAGCTTGGACTATGACTTGATTGTTGTCGGCAGTGACACCATATTCCAAATGCCCTCAGTACTGAACAATAAGTGCCAAAGGCCGATTTCGTGGCTGTCTCCTCAACTGCAATCTAAGAAAGTCGCCTGTGCAGCATCAAGTGGAACGCTTGTTGCAGATGAGTTAGACGAGCGGTCCCGTGAGTTTTTGCGGTCATCGCTTGATGGATTTGATATGTTGGGAGTCAGGGATGATGCGACGTATAGTCTTTTCTCCGAAATTGCACCGACAACTCGTGAAAGGCTTGAGATGGTGCCAGACCCAACGTTTAATTTTGCCGTAGACCACAGCCTTTTTGAGGCGTATTGCGAAAAGAACGGAATAAGTCTGGAGAAACCGACCATGGGCATAGACTTGCCTCAGACGGTCAGCATCTGCAAGGAACTCATCGAGTACTTCAGGTCGAAGGGGTTTCAGATAGTCTCTCCTCGTTTTAACAAATATGTTGATCATGTATTATCGCTGTCACAATTCGAGTGGGCGGGAATGCACAGGTTCTGTTCACTGTACATAACCTGCCACTTTCATGGCACTGTTTTCAGCTTGAAGAATCGTGTACCGGTCCTGGCTATTGACTACATGCATGATCTTACCAGGGATAATTCGAAAATGTACTGCATCCTGAACCAGTATGGCTTGGCCCATACACACCACGTTAATCTGAGCCAGATTGGTCATACTGAAGAAGTTGCAAGGAAGGCGGACATTGCTATGGAATCGTGGGACAGGGGGAAAGTATCCCGGCTCAATAACAAATTTGAGAGGCTGTTCAAAGATTTTGTGCAGAAGATCGAAGTATGATCATACGTCGGCCCTGCACTTTGGTCGTGGGATTAGCTCTTGAGTCCACGCAATGGAAAAGAGGATTCTCCGATGAGGGTAATCAAAATTCGTATATTTCGAAAGAAGTATTTCTTCGCCTGGATTGTCCTCTGGATGATTGCTATCTCCGTCTTCGTCGATAAGTTCTTTCCTCCCATCCAGGGAGACTACGGCGCCAGGCTCATCCCACACTTACTGTTTATCTTGATACTTCTTAGTTTGGTTGTATACCTATTTCTTCAAGGGATTGAGTACGAAATCTACAGTTCAAAGCTTTTTGTTTCAGTGCTACTGTGGGGATTTGTTGTCCTGCTATCTTTCCTGCGCAAGTCCAGTTTTACCACGGGAGATTTCGTAATGCTCTCCAAGTATCTCTACTGGCTCATAGGGGTACTCGGTTTCTACAGAATGGCTTTGGCAGCTGAGATAACAACCGGTCAGATTCGGACGGTTAGTACGGTGGTAGCCTTGGTGGGGGTCTTGAGGACCTTCATGGGAACCATCTGGGGGATATCGCTTGATAGGGGGCGCGAATTCTTCTACACGGGTCTCTATGGCGATATCGCTAATTACTCCTATATGCTTCTATGGCTTATACCACTATTTCTGTTGAGCAGAAGAAGGGGTTGGAAAGAAACTATACTTGTTGTAGCGATCTGTGCAGCCATAATGGCTTCTCTTAAGAGGGGCGCAGTTATAGCAATGTTGGCATCACTACTTATCTATTATATGGTTGATTTGCGTATCGGCTACACACTCAGAAAACCGCATCTATTGCTCATGATTGTTGCCATAGTTTTGATCGGAGTCGTTGTACTTATAGGTGGAGACAAATTCTCGGAGCGATGGTCAGATATCAGCGATTTAGAGCAGATGGGATCTAATCGTGGTACTATCTGGGGGATTGTAGTCACAGATTTCAAAGAAGCTGGCTTGGTTAGACAGATCTTTGGCACGGGATTCTACTCTGTTCCACATCTGATCGAGAGGAAATGGTATAAGGCATTTCCTGCACATAGCGATTGGCTGCAATGCCTATATGACCAAGGTATTGTGGGTATCGTTTCATTACTATACGTCTACTATGCTGTGTTAGTGCTTATCAAGAATGGGTATAGGGCAAGGCACTATCTGACAGCTCCTCTGTCTATGGGTTTCTCGATGTTTGCTGTGACGAACATCTTTAGTATGTCTACCTTTAATGTTACAACGATTTGGTTTGGCCTTCTGCTGGGCTATTGCGGCGGCATGATACAGAAAGATCGTGGGCTTGGCTGAAAATGTGCCAATAATCTTTGACACTACCAATGTTCCTGGCATAACATAAGACACGACGAGGACGAACTGTCTATGATCACCAAACGGATTAAGATTCTTATCATAGAGGCCTATACCGACGCCAATGTTGGCTCGGCGGCTTTGGTGGAGAATGCAATTGGAATATTGAAGTCAAAGTATCCGAACTCCATGGTATGTGTCATGGCTCAGAACCCTCTGGCTTTCCAGAGACGCTACGGTGTGGACACAATACCGGATATATTCAAATATCCCAATAAGAAGCCGAGAGTCATTCAGGTAGCTTGGTTTCTCAAGTCCCTTGTCTGGATAATGTGTACTCTTGTGTGGGTTAGTTTTCTTCCATTCTCAATGCGTCGGGGTCTGGTTACGAAATCCAGATTAGCGCCTTTCCTGTGGGCTGATATCATCGTTAGTGTTGGAGCGGAACGCATCAATGACAAGTTCTATAAGTCAGTTCTGTTCTCTTTTTTCACATACTACGTCATCAAACGTTTGGGTTGTATTCTCGTGCTTTTTCCGTCTACAATCGGTCCTTTGTTCTTCGGCTGGTCTAAACTCGTGGCAGCCAGGACGCTCGGAAAGATCGATCTCTTGTATACAAGGGATGCACTGTCGACTCGGGTTGTTACTTCACTCAACTCAACCCGAATGGATAGGATTGTCGAGACGTCGGACGTTGCAATTCTGCAACCTATGATAGACAGAGAAAGGGCACTCGAGATTATAGGGCTGGGTCTAAGGGAGCGAATAGTAGGCATATCCGCTCTGCGGTGGTCCTATTTTAGGAACAGGATTGAGACAGACTACAGCAATTACCCAACATATGTCAAACAGATGGCGGCCTTTGTGGAGGCGATTATAGACAGGTACGGCTTAACGGTTGTTTTTTATCCTACCAATTTCCCCGTCCATGGGTGTACCCAAGACGACGTTGCCGTGTCTATAGAGATACGCGATAATGTAGCTAATTCTGAGAAGGTGAGTATCGTTGGGAGACTTCCATCTCCAGCGGAGCTCAAGGGGATGCTTGCTTGTTCGGAAGTTAATGTGACCGCACGCATGCACGCTTGTATTCTCTCGACAGGGGCTGGTATTCCGACTATGTCTATCAATTATTTACCTAAAGTCCGCGCATACATGGAGTCCATAGGGCTGTCCGAATTCTCCATCGACATTGAAGAGTTCAATGCTGAGTGTGCTCTTCAGACATTTGACAAGCTCTACGGCGGAAGAGAGAAGTGGAGAGACCATCTTCAACGAACGTTTGAGAAAAGAAGAAAGCAATTGTGGAACTCCATGGAGCGACTTGATGCTTTACTGGAATGACCGTTCAGTTCATCACAACAATGAGCGCTGCTGTCAGTCTGGCACAATTGCTTAGCTTTAAGTGGTGAAAGCACTCGTTATACCCGGATAGGAACGTGAATAGAAAAAGACGCATTCTGCTTATACAATACACCTCCTCCCTATGGGGGCGGTGAAATTCTTGCAGCTTGGCTGCGAGACTATGTTGCAGACAAGGAAGATTTTATCATTGAGGAAATTCGGTCTTTTAGACGAACAAGATCAAATCAAGGTTCATTTGCATTTTGGAAGTTGTTGGAGTTTCTGTCAATGTGGCTAAGGCTTCTAATCTTATTGATACGGTACAGACCCAAAGTTGTCTATAAGTCAACGGCACACGTTCCTTGGCCGCGTTCGCGCAAACAAGCTTGCCACGCTTCGTGAATATAAGCATACAGATCGTCGAGTCAATATCATCATCCCAGAGAGGACTTGAGAATGAAAATGCAGAAACGAGAGCAGGCTCTCTTCGATAAAGAACGAGAGTATTATGAAAGCGTGTTTGAAAACAGATGGCGGGCAGAAGTAGTAAAGCCGCAAGAATTTGAACGAAAATTCATGTTGCCATTGCGTGACGGCGGAAAGAATTTACGCTTCCGTCCTCGTAAGGCCCAGCTCGACTTTTTGTTGAAAAGCGAAGGACCGCGATTTCTTGATTGCGCGTGCGGTGCCGGACACTTGTCTATATGGCTTGCGCAACAAGGGAAAAAAGTATGGGCTTTTGATTTTTCTGAAAACGCGATCGATGTAGCAAAGGGATGCGCCGAGAAATCCGGAGTCAGCGACAATATTACTTTTGACGTTATGGATGCGAGGTATCTTGAATACAAGGATGGATACTTTGATGTTGTTACGGGAATGGATTGCATACACCACCTTATTAAGAGCCTATCCGAATAACCCCTGAATTGCCGATATATTCAAAGGCGATGGT
>CAZWKM010000036.1:0-10111 GCA_964634165.1 uncultured Pirellulales bacterium
GGAGTTGTCCAGACGGGAGTCTCGATGGGTTTGATGAGCCGCGCCTCAGTGTAGCAAACCTTGAGGCCGTTGTCGTCTTTCATTTTGCCGCGAACCTCGGCTTCATAGAGGACAAAGGGGTTGTACTTCGTATGTAAGGGCTGGAGCAAAACAGCTAAGTCCGTCGTATGGTAAAAGTGCAGCCAATGCTTACTGCACAGCAGGCCGTTGCCGTCTGTTTCTACCCATTTACCAACTTCCCACTGGAAGCCACCATAAGTGGTTAAGTGGGGGCGCAATAGCTTTATTTTTGTGATGGGTTTGCTCACTTCTTTAGCTCCTTGGCAGTTGTGCGATACCTCATTTCGTTTACCCACCCAAGCTGGTCACAAGCCCTGCAATTCTTCCCGTCTCCACCACAATATCTGCAAACGGCGTAGGGCAAACCAAACTTCAAATTACGTTTGACATTGCCCGCCTCTACTTCGAGGGCGTTGAGTTTGACATAGGCATAGAGTGGGTCGTTGTTGGCCTGCTCTTCTCGTACTGTATGCAGCATCTTGTTCAACTGATGGATAAACACCTTGATTTCGTTTGCTCTGGAGAAGATTTTCACAAGGTGTTTCGGCACTATTTCACCTACAGTATCGAGCAATTCTTTTACATTGTCGGGTTTTGAAATTTCTTTTCCTGAACTTTTTTTCGGCCCGGAATCGGGCTTTCTGGCCTGATATGCGCTTCTCGACTGGCCTTGTCTGGAATGGGAACTCTGTTCCCTTTTTGTGCTTTGTTGCTTCCTTATCTTTGAAACATACCGACGCGTAACTCCCACCCATTGGGCTATTGCATTGTCCGTCAGCTTGCCCCATTCGGGGTCGGGGAAAATCTTTTTCAGCAGCATCTCCTTGACGGTTCCCGGCTGGCGCGGAAAGCCGTGTTTTTGATTGGCCTGGAAGGAAAACCATATCGCCTCTCGTCGCTCGCCTTTTTCGACCGAAGCGTTTATGCTGGTTTTGCCTAATTTCCGGAGAGCGTGGTAGCGGTGAAACCCGTCCCACAGCCAGTAATCCTTGCCGTCAAGAATAACGGATACGGGCGGAAACTCGAAGCCGTCCTTCATCAGACCCATATACCTTTTGAGGATGTCGTCATCGATGGGCCTCTGCTGTGTTCCACCATCCGTCCGAATCAGCTTTAATGACAGCGTCTTTTCCATAACTTACCTTTCTTCATCCGGGTTATCTTCGAGCCACTGCTGCCTGCACTCGCTCAGCAGCAATCTTTCCGGCTCCGGTTTTTTGCAATCTTCGGGTCCGGTCGTGTCGTAAAAATACTCGTGCTCTTCCGGGTCGAATAACAGGCAATGCTTGCACCCCTTCACATTACAGGAGGCGCAAAAGCGAACATCTCCAAACTCCGGGTCAATGTCGATTTCTTCCCCGCACAATTCGCAATAACCTTCGACCGGCTCATAATCCGGTCGTCCGAATTTCATCGTTTCGAGTATTACGGGGTCGGTCATATTCATTTTGAAAATTGCCGGTTGATTACGCTCAGCCGGCAAAGCGTTTTCCAGGAGGAGTTAATGAGCTTGGTTTTTAATGCTGCCGTCTTCGATGTAAAGACCCACCGATGAATCTTCCTCGACTTTCTCGACCCACACCTGATAGTCGCTGTCTTTCACCATCTTGCTGATAACGGCAAGCGTGTCATGGTCGAGATTGTTGCCATCCATCCTTATGACCCGCAATGTCGGGTTCAGGGCCATAGAGATAGCGACTGCGATTTCGAGCTGCTTGGCTGAGTTCACCTGTGCCAAGGGGATACCCTTGTAGAGCAGGCCCGTATCTCCCACAGACAGACCTTCGACCGGCATCTTCGTGTTTGACAGGCGTTTGGCCTTCTCCGCATCCACCAGCCCCATTTTCTTACCGAGGGCGGCAAATTCCTGCCGGGCTTTATCGGCGGCGGCGAGCAGTTCCGCCCTGCGGCGTTTCTGCTGTACCTTAGCGTTGATTTCCCCCGCCTTTTCCATTTCCGCCCGTATGGTCGCCTCGTCAATCACCGGCTCAAGACGCTCGGCCATTTTCGCCTTTTCCTTTTCCTGGTTGCTTCTCCGTTGCCCCACTCTGTCTATCTTGGTCGTCTCTTCTGCTATCTGTTCCCGAAGTTTGGCTATACGCTCCAGTCCCTCATTGATTTGCGACGTTTTGATGTCCATTTCTCTATTGACATTCTCGATGTTATTCCGCAACGTTATTTGTTCGTTGTTGTGCCGAGAAGCATTCTCCAAACTGTCCGTCAGGTGCTTGATACTTACTTCCTCATCGGGGACATCGTCCGCAACCTCGATAGCACCGGCTTGATGCCGCGCGCCGTCCCTGTCGTGCCCCGCCATCGACCGTCCCAGTCTCAAGGATGCCATTTGCTCATCAAGGTCGCTATAATCCAACCCGACCAATCCCATCAGGACTTGTCTTTGTTTACGCCCTTCGTAGTCAATAAAGCTCATTGGCTCGAAGGCGATTTCGCCCACAATCTTGTCGAGAAGCGACTGTGGGCTTTTGGCGTTAAATCCATCCGAATTGGTAACGGTTAGCGAGCCGCCCTTCGCAGTGAACGTGCGTTTGATTACGTAATTTTCCGTCTCGACCACCACCTCTGCTGATTCCTGTCCTTCCCGAATCGGTTTTTCGGGCACGGCCTTCTTGCCGCACAGCGCAGCGGTAATCGCATCGAGGACACAGGATTTCCCGGCCCCGTTCTTGCCGGTGATAAGGACGGTGTTACCATCCGGCTCAATCTGGACCGCCACAAGTTTTTTGAAGTTTTCCGCCGTGAGTTTGACGATTTTCATTTTTGATTCCTTTCGGTTTGGGTTTTGTGATTTTAGCTTTTGCGGCCCGTTCCTTTGCCGCGACCGCCGCCTTTGCCGTGTCCGGGGCCTCCTTTTGAACAACCACCGGTGTTCCTATTTCGCCCGCCGCCTCCAGCCCGGCCCGTTCCTTTGCCTGCACCTTTTTTAGCACCATAAGCCATAATAAATCTCCTTCTGATTACCCGAAATGCTTATCCAGTTCGGCCTCGCCTGTACGCGCGGGGCCTCTGGCTCTCTGTTTGTCCTGAAATTCCGTCGTGAACCGTTCGGCGGGTTTCTTCTTGGAAAAGACAACCTTCGAGCCTTCGAGCGGCCCCTTGGCCTTAATCCACTCGGTCGCCGTTTTCTTGCGGCGCTTGAGCAGGGCTTCGTCTGCTACCAGTTTGTCGATAAATCCCTTCGGGTCCTTGGCTATCTCCGCTGCTTCCAGATTCGCCATCGGACAATAGCGAATCATATCGCACCAAGCGCACTTGTCTGGCAGCGGCCAGCAATCTTTGCGATTTGCAAGGAAGGCATCCACAGCCGAATTGACCCGGCCTGCAATAGCGACATCGGTAGTCAGGTGGGGCAGGCGGGGATGCTCTTGCGTCCGGTCGAAACGTGCGTAGGATTTCGTGCCCCAGAGCGTTTCGTAGTACCAGAAATGCACCGTCTCGATTTCGGCATACTCTTTTTGCTGCCAGAGCAGCCAGGCTCCGAATTGGGCCTGGAACGAATCGGCGGTCTCCGTCATAGTTCGTCTTTTGAAACCCGTTTTCCAATCGACAATATGCAAGCTGTTCAGGCCAAAACCCAAGAGGTCGTACCGCATTGTGCCAATGACTGGCGGCGACATCTCCGTCTCTCGCCGAAGCACAACGGACAGTTGTTTTTCTGTTGCAATAACGTTCACCCGGAAGTTGGCTAGCATATCCGCGATGTGGCGAGCGTGCCGGATAGCTGCCGGCTGTATATCCGAGCGAATCTTAGGCAGGTTATCCACGAACCAATCGGGTATCCTCTCGATGTCGTTTTCGCATTCCTTGAACGCCTTATCGATAAGGTCGTGAATCTGCGTGCCCGTTTCTCCCAGCCGGCCATCCACCGATTGTCGAGCAACCGTCTCCATCTTCGCAACCAGTTTCGGGTCCGCGTCGGCGATGCGTTCCCGTTCCCAAGGGAAAACTTCCATCCCTTCCGCTTTCGCCTTTTCCGCCTCGAAGAGCATTGTCAGGTACGCCTGCTGTGGACAATCGCAGTATTGTTCGAGCCTCGACCGGTCAAGAATTATCGGAGTCATAACTTTCGGGTACTCCTATCGTTTCAATCTCCTTTTGGAGTTGCGTAAGCATTTCGTGGGTGAACTTTTCCGGTGAATCGACGTACTTTTCCTCGACACAGAGAACGAAGGCGGCATACTCGGCAAACCCTTTCTCGTTTGCCTCCATTTCTATCGGGGCCGCATCCATATACTGTGCGACCGCATCCATATACTGTGCGAAAACTGAAGCATAAAGAAGGCCGGTATCTTCCGTCTCCGTACTCCCATCCTTGTCGGATACCGACTCTGCGTCCTCGACCTTCACATCCTGTACAGGTCGTCTGCGTAATTCCCTCGGCGGAGCATCGCTTTGCGGCGTCTCGGGTACATTGACACCAATCATTTCTTCGGCGATGTGCATACCCATAAGCACATCCGGAAAATTATCGCGCAGGCAAAATGCCCTTGCTTTGTACTTGAGCATACGCTTCGGGTGTGTTTGCCACGTGCCCGCATTGTTCCAGAGCCGGGCCTTCTTGGCGTCGGCCACGGAAAACTCAGACTCGACGGTCGTATAGATTGGCTCTCCGCCACTCTCGTCTATGCGCACGCTGCGGACCTTTGCTGTCATCTGCTCGCCTTCGCCTACGAGTTCTTCGTGAAAATCCTTGAGAAGGCCGCTCTTCTTGACTAATGCCAGGGCAGCATCCCCCCACAGGGTGGGCTTGCCGTAAACCACATAGATTGAGTTCAGCGCCTGTAGCGGCTTGAGTCCCAGTTCTGCTCCGGCCTGGATGCCCACAAACACCTTCTCGGGCGAATCGTAGCCCTTCGGAGCCAGTTTCGACTGATGGACTATCTGTGCTGCTGTGCGGATGTCGCCGACAGTCCGCAAAATCATACCGCGCTCATTCGATTCGATTTTCGCTAAGGCTGTTTTCTCAGGTTCCATTGATATTTTCCTCCATAAACGATTCAGGGTCATTGCTTGCGGTAGCCAGCAACCCGTAAAATAATGCCGACAAAAACCTCTTGATTTTACGCAATAATCGCATCATCGATTTCGCTCATCTTCCTGATACAAGCGTCCAGCGATGCCGCCCTGAACCTGCGGCCCTTCTTGCCGAGACGCACCTCTTGAAGTCCATAAGCCAGCAATCTCGCCTTATGCCTATAAAACGCCGACCTGCTCAGATTGAATCTGGCTCTCGTTTCGGTGATACCGAGTAATCTCTCAGATTTTGGATGGTTCGGTTTCATTGGGTTTTGCCGGTAAGGGTCTTGGCGGGGTGACGGGCATACCGGCGTAGTGCTTTGTGAGCTTCCAGTATGCGTATTCTATGCAATCTCGGAGGACGGCTGCCGTACAGCTTTGTCTGTCTGGCCTTTTGAGCCGTTCGAGCTTCTTGAGGGCCTGAAACTGCTCATCCGAAACGAATGTAGCAACGTAATGCTTATCCCCGAGATGCACCTAAAGCCTCCTTGCTTTTCACTTCCAAAAAAAAACCGGCAGGCCGCCCGCCCACACCCAAAACGGACGACCTACCCTTTACCACCGTCAGCACTTGTATTTTGTGGCCCATTTTTTTCTTGACTTTCCATAGCAAATTAGGTAAGTTGGGATTGGAGTCGGGCAATTTTAGCCCGGCCCGCCTCAAGGATGAGCAAGCGAATGGAATCGTGAGGGCGTCGCTGCTCCAATTCAGCAAGCTTGTTAGCTACTTTCAGGACGTCCGGGTAGTTTTCCTTTTTGAAACCAACTGTATCGACTTTGTTGTTTGACATTTGAAAATCCTTAAAATGGAACTGTCTGGAATTATCGGCAAAGTGCCGTAGCTGTCAATAGAAAAAAGTAACATCGCTAAGGATTATTGGCTGTGCTAACGGTAAGTGTTTGTAAATAAAAGAGTTGCAAAACTAAAATTTTTTTGTAAAATCCCAAAAATTATGGGAAGTCGAAAGCAAACGGCTGTGAATTTGACGGAAAGCGTCCAAAGAATTAAGGACGAACTGTCCCCGATATATGGATTGAAAAACATACTATCGGCGGGTCTTTTGCTCTTTAGCCGATTATCCGATAGCGAACAAAAGAGGATAGTGGCAGAAGTGAACAGGATGGCTCAGGCCCGGAGGCAGGCCGAGGAAATCGTCTCCGGCGCTGAAGCCGATGCAGCAAAGCAGAGACGAAAGCCGGGTCGCAAGCCCGCAAAAACTGCATAATTTTACGGATTTCGAGTTCTTTTTGAAAATTGAGAGGTGTTGGGTGAGCGTACATAATGTAAATCCTTTGTTGCAAGGGGTTGTCGCGTTCCCCGCGGTTTCCCCTGCGTGGTTCGTTTGTATCGCAGAGAATGCTGTGTTCGATTTTAGGCAGTCAAAACTGGTTGTCCAGTAGAAAAATGAAATTTACTCGCAAAGACATTCAGTTCATAGTGATTTGTATAGGGGCTACAGCCCTTGTTTTCATTGCTGCTCATTTATTCTGGGCGGCGCCTGCCCACACAGAGGGCGTGCAAATCAGTCGCCCCGAAGTCGGCCAGTACGCTTATATCGCCTCAATCCACAGTGAAGTATTTCACCGGCCGTCCTGCCGATGGGTTAGAAAAATAAAACCTGCTAATCTGATTGGGTTCAAAACGAGAGAGGAAGCCATCAAATCAGGCCGAAGGCCGTGCAAGGTCTGTAAGCCGTAAATGCTTCTCGCTCTATCCAAAGTTGTAGAAAGGATAAAAGATGAAAAGGAAGGTTGTATCGGGTTATGGCATAGTTGGCTTTGTCGGCATTGCCGTTATCATCGCTGGTCTCGCTGTGTTCATATTTAATGAAGTAAGGGAAACTTTATGCCGTCCCGGCGAAGAATTCCGAGTTGCGGAGATTGCCTTATTCACTCTACTGTTCCAACCTCTCCGTTCTTCTCTCGCCCTTTTCGTTATTCCTCTCAT
This sequence comes from uncultured Pirellulales bacterium, assembly GCA_964634165.1. GTDB lineage: Bacteria > Planctomycetota > Phycisphaerae > Sedimentisphaerales > Anaerobacaceae > JAUVYQ01. The sequence goes on from CAZWKM010000036.1 coordinate 7,043, forward strand.
TGCTCTTTTTGAGGGGAACTGGCCATCGCTATGTTTGGGGTTGACGGCGCTTTTTCTGGTCGTTACTGGAATCCTTTTAATGATGATTGGATTTGCCCGTGACCACACCCCGGCGAACTTACGCCCTCCAAAAATACAACCGGGCGATACCCTCGACGGAATGCCGCTCTCCGAAGAATACAACCTATGAGTGATAAACTACGAAAAAATCGCCTTTTGGTTGTATTAGGTTGTGTCATAGCTGCCATTGGTTTTCTTGTTCTCGTTGCTGGTGGACTCCTGCTTTTGGGAATACCAGGAGTAATTGGCTATCGCTTAGTTGGTTTTTGGGGTTCAGTGATAGCCTATATTGCGATACCGGCAAGCCTTCTCGCTGTTCCTGTCTATGTTCTTATGGTGGGAGACTGGCCATTGCTTTATTTGGAGATAGCAGCGATTCTCGGGTTGGTCATTGGAGGGGCTATAATGTTTCTTGGGTATTTCCTCATTCTTGACCTATCCGAGTCGTAGAGCCGCCTTTTCCGCCAACGTCATATCGATTTCGGCATAATCATCGGTGATTTCCGGGTTCCGATGGCCGAGAAAGGCCCTTGCCGCCTCTCGTCCGAATTCCTTTCGCACCTTCGTTCCTGCGGTGTGTCTTAGTTGGTGCGGATGCCAATGAGGTACTTCTTTGCCGTCTCTGTTGGCCGCTTGGATTGCATACTGGAGCATCCTTCGATAACTATTTCGGTCGTAGTGTTCACTGTACCGTCCCTTCTTGCCATATTCCTCGGCAGGTGTGAAGCAGTAATCGTTGAGTTTTCGTTTCAGGAACGGTCTGAGTATTCTCTGGCCTTTCGGCCCGATAGCAATCAGGCGCTTATGGCCTCGGTATGCTGTTTTGTGCTCGATGGGCCGATACAACCATATATGTCCGGACGTTTCAATATCGCACGGTCGCATCATACAAAGCTCGGTGCTTCGCATTCCCGTAAGCAGTTGCAGCCGTACCATAGCCCTTCCGGTCTGCTTCAGATAGGGCAAAATGGCCATTACATACTCTTCTGGTACCGGATTGATTTTTTTGGTTTCTCTGGCCCGGGACCTGCCGGCCTTGAGATTCTCGACCGTTGCAAGGGCCTGATAGACGGCTACCGGCACAAGCTGCTGAGATGCAGCCCACTTGAACATTCTCTTGAGCATATTGATTCGCTTGTTGATGACCGACCGTGACAGCCCTTTGTCAATCATTTCATCCCGCAGGTCTTGTAACCGCAGTGGAGTGAAGTCTTCGGCATACGCGACATCGGTATTGCTCTGTAGAAAGTCAACGGCGTACCAAACGCTGTCGGCTTCACTGCTGTTTTGGTAGTAAGTTCGACAGTGTCGCATATAGGATGTTACGAGGTCAGTTATGGTTCGCCCGTCTGTCTTTGTACCTTTGGTCTGAGCTTGTTTCCAGAGTGCCTTTGCAACTTCTTTGGCGACTGCAAGCTCTTTGGTAGCGAACCTGGCCCCGTGGGGCCTGAGCGGAATCTGTTGCAGTTTGTTTGAGCCGGGCAGTTTCACCTTCCACCAGTACCGATTTTTGTTGAGGTAAATCGTGCCGTGTTTCATAGGTCTATCTCCAAAAATACAACCCTTTGCGGTTGTAAAACGTAAATTAAAGATTTCGGCTTGTCAAGCAAAAAATATAAGCCCTTGTTTTGCAAGGGCTTATGAATCGGGGCGACTGGATTCGAACCAGCGACTTCCTGCTCCCAAAGCACATCAAGCCCGAAATCTAACTTCTGTGTTATCAAGCATTTACGACAGAAGTGTTTATCGTATAAGGATTTGCGTTGTCCCACGTTGTCCCACGTTGTCCCAGGTTGTCTCACCAAGGTTGTACGGGTGGTTGTAAAAATCACAGCAAAATCAGCAGGTTCATCGCCCGTTGCTTCTGATTGAGAACCTTCTGGCGGCGAGCTTGGTAATCTTCATAGGGTTCTCCCCTTCGCCGCTTCGAGGGTCTTATCTTGGCCTGCTTCATAAGAGAGCGCCGGTACCCTTCGCTGATTATGCCCGATGGCAATTTGCCTTTCCGTCCGCCTTTGTCCCAGAGCATAAACTTTCGGGCCTTCGTGGTCATCTCTTTTTTCCAAGTGCGTATCTGTTGGATGTCCGGCTTGGCCTTTTTGTATTCAACTTTGACACCTTGGTAGAGGTCGTCAAGCTCGTGCATTACCTGATGGGCGATGGTCAACTGGTTTATTTGTTGTTCCAATTTGGCACTCTTCGCCTCATCTGTATCTCCGGTTTCCTGCATATATCGAAGCCGGCTGCGAAGGATAGACCACTGACTGTCCAGGTCGGCCACAGTCTTGACGCTCTGGCTGCCATATCCCTCGGATGGGCGAGTGACGAGTTTGCCCATAATCGGCCAATCCGATGGAGATTCATAGGGCTTTGAATCAATCATTCTCACCGCTTCGTTTAGGTCGTCATCGAACATACTGCGAAGGGCATATTGTATCTTCAACGGACTCACGCCCAAGACCTTGCCCGCCTTTTTGTAGAGTTCGGGCGTACTCGGCCAAGCCTGCCGTTCCGGGTCGTCTGAGTATTTCTCAAGCATCCACGCCGGCACAATCTCGTCATTGAAATAGAAGGCGTGGTTCAAATGCAACTCAAACGCCGTCTTGATGTGCGGCTGAAGGAAATCGCTTGCTCCGGGTAAATCGCTCGACCGGAGCAGAACCCCTTTTATAAGTTCCCAGGATGGCACGGGGTCTTTAAGCAGGTGTCCTTCCATAACATTCCAGCCCAAGCTCGCTATTGCGCCTCCAATGCCGTAATCGAACGGTATCCGGACTTGCCCAAGAATCGACATATATCCCACCCGGTTTTTGTATGGCCGTTCCCGCATCTTATCAAAGATTTCCTTTTGGTCGTCCGGGTCGGGCCAGAGAGCCTTGATAACCGTTACTGCCATAGCACAGAGCGCTGCGTATTGTGCTGCTATCAAGGGTGCACGAACCAGCATAAACATTGCGCGGACTTTAGGGTCGGGGTCGGTAATTTTCTCAAGAACTTGGCCGAGAATCT
>CAZWKM010000037.1:0-10076 GCA_964634165.1 uncultured Pirellulales bacterium
TTATGTGCGTGTATCTGCTGATACGAAAACGTACGCGCCTCTATAATTGGGCGAATATGCGCGTTTGAGTCGAAATTTCGAGCTTTTTTGACAGGATAAACAGGATTAACTCGTTGTGAGAAAAGGAGATAAAAAATTTTTAGATTTTTCGATTTTAGGTTCCAGCTACCCGCACTTTTGATTGAAATGCTTGCCTATTTTCACGTGCCACTAAGGCACGAAGACACGAAGAAAAAATTAGACAGGATAACAGGATTAGATGGGATTTGTTTTTAGCCGGCTTTGGCGTCTTTGTCCGAATCTTTGTTCGATGCAAGCATCTACAGAAGCTTCGTCCTCAGCCGCCGGGTTCCGTCGAAGCCGGACCCCATTTATGAAGCCGGCTAAAGACGGTTTTTTATTAGACGCAGATACCTATGGCACAAGTTAACACTGATAGTTCAATAGTAAGTAACCACGGATTTGGTTTGAGGGGAAAGAATGGAGGGCAAAAAAAATTACAAAATTTGCAAAAAAACCTTGCAAAACCAGTTGCTTTTGTATTAAAATGTTAATTGGTTGGGATATGGAGGCGGGTTTAAAAATTGCCTCTATTCCGGGACCGTACATTACACCCGCCTCATACCGGCCCTGCTTTCTAAACTTATTAGCTTATATATCTCGTACGTAATAGGCCTATTTGAAAGGGGAAAAAAATGAAAAAGGGGATTTTACTGTCAGTCCTGCTTTTAGTCGTGACGGGTGTAGCTCAGGCTATTCCTAATCCTGCTGCTGTGTATTGTATATTGCAAGGATATGAATATGAAATTAGGACTGATGAGCAAGGCAATCAATACGGAGTTTGTGTATTCCCTGATGGCAGCGAATGCGGTGGGTGGGACTATTATTGCAAATGCGAACCCAACGGAATAACATGCTGGCCAGGCGATTTTACGTGCCATTGGCCTTGCAAAGAGATGCGCTGCAAAGAGGCAGGGGAATCCGTGCTGGTTTCTAAATGCTGCGAAGGATTAGACGAAATATATCCAGCTCATATTTTCGATGCCAACTGTAATAAACTTGAATTGGTTGGCTGGTTATTTCTCTGTTCCGACTGTGGTAACGGCATTTGTGAGAGTTGGGAAAGCAAATGCAATTGTTCTGGGGATTGTGCCCAGCCCCGCATAATCTACGTTGATGACGATGGTTTTGTAGATTTCAATAACATCCAGGAGGCTATCAATGATGCCAACGATGGCGACACAATAATCGTTCAGCCGGGCCGATACACAGAAAATATCAACTTTCTTGGCAAAAATATCACGCTGACGAGCACCAACCCAACCAATTCAAATATAGTTAGCAGTACTACTATTGATGGTGTGGTTCACTTTCGTGGTACAGAAGACCTATGTTGTACACTTACAGGGTTTAATATCGATGGCTTTATCCTTGGCTTTGACTATCCCTATGGGCAGAATCATACGCATGCGACGATTAGTCATTGCCTGCTTTGCGGCAACACGATTTGTTGTACAGCAATTGAGAACTGCGACGGGACAATCAGCAATTGTCTAATAGCTGACAATTACAATATTTGTGACTGTATAAGCGCTGTGGTTAACGGCTGTCACGGTTTGATTAAAAATTGTACCATAGTGAACGGCGACCCTGCTGTGGGAGTCTTGGATAGCAGCGCAACAACAATAGAAAATTGCATTATTTATCGTGGTCCGGGAATCTACCCTCAAATCACCGTTGGCAGCGGAGCAACACTGAATATTTCATATAGTGATGTACAAAGTGGTTTGGAAGGAATTGAGTTGAAAGACCCTTGTAATTGTACGGTCAATTGGGGGCCAGGAAATATAGACATAGACCCATGCTTTGTTCGCGTTGGAGACTGGTTCGGAGAATTAAATGGTGATTATCGTTTGAAGTCACAGGCCGGTCGGTGGGACCCAAACCAAAACAATTGGGTATATGATGCCAACACAAGCCCGTGCATTGATGCGGGCAATCCCGGATGTCCTTTGAGCGATGAGCCGAACGACCCGAATAATACTCGTATCAATATGGGAGCATACGGCGGAACGGCCGAGGCAAGCAAATCGCCAGCCAACTGGCGCAGCATCGCCGATTTAACTAATGACTGGACGGTAGATTTTAATGACCTGAAGGTGTTCGTTGACTATTGGCTTGAAACGGGTGAGTGCATTCCAAGCGACCTTAACCGCAGCCAGGCCGTCGATTTTGTGGACTTTGCTATATTCGCCCGGCAGGGGCGCGAGAATAATTATATTCTGCTCGAAATTTATTCTGACGGCTGGGGCGGGCTTCTGGAGACCGCCACTATGAAAGAAGAAGGGCAAATCACCATTCTCGTTTATGAAGAAGAGCCTTACAATTATCCACCAGCGATGTATTATGTTTATGCCAGCCGAGATGGATATTATACGGAAATTTACTACTGTGAAGCATCTGGTTCTCCCCCCAATAATTTTATAACGGTAGATGTGGACCTGGACCCGATAGTGTCCGGCAAGTTCACCGGGGTGATTTTTATGACTCAGTCGTTTTTCTCTGACCGTTATCTTCCAAATACTGATGTAACCGTTAAAGAAGGAGAGACTGTTGTCACTGAGTTCCAGACTGACCAGCAGGGAAGGTTTGCTACAGAAATAGAGCCGGGTAATTATGATTTTGAATTTATCTCGGACTGGCAGGAATATCATCTTGAGCCTGTGTCAATAGGTGGCGAATACCAGGACTTCTTCTTTCCTGCCAATATTATGGTGCTCAAACCAAATATTTATCTTTATCCTGAAGAGACGATAGAGCTGGACGTCGATATCGTTTTTCCGAGTGGAGGTCGGGTAACGCAGTCCGTTCCCGATTATAACGATGGCTGGCATATAACTGTGGAGCCGTCAGGAATTATTGACGGCCAATTTGAGTGCCTTTTCTACGAAAGTTTGCAGCCCGACTACGGGCAGTATGCCGCCGGCTGGGTGGTGATTAGAGAACAACTGGAAGGTTTCTTCAGGAACAATATGGGCCAGACAGGGTTTAACCAAAAGGAGATAGACGATTTTATCGAATACTGGATACCAATTCTGACAGAGTATCCCTACTATGCGATATACCCGCAGTATAGAGGCGAACTTGAGGAGATGGTAAAGCTTGAGTTTTCTGCACAGCCGGAGAGCCTTATCAGGCTTATTTACTCAGTTAGAGGCCTGGAAGATAATAACCTCAACATACAAGAACCGGTTATACCTCCATTTACCAGGGATGGTTTCACAGTTACGGAGTGGGGAGTTATTCTAAAATAAAATTGCCCGCCCTTTGGTCGAAAACTCAACGACCTCGAACTTATCAATATGGGTGAGTACTCCGAAATAGGCGGTATTTTCCCATACACACCCTAATTCGAGAAAATCAATTCGCTCTTGACCCCGTTAGAGACCCACCCGAGCCCCGTTAGAAGTCCGCACAGGGCCTGGCACTCTACTTCTAACGGGGCGAGCAGAGGGGCGACCTGATAAGACCAGGCCCAGCCAAAAAAAGTCTCTAACGGGGTTGAGCTAAAAGCTCACTGCATATATAATCAGCCAAAATAAAAAAAGAAGCCACAGAGAGCACAGAGATAAGGGCCCCGCTTCGCGGGAACCAAACTCCGTGGCAAAAAATTAAATCAGGGAAATTCAAAATGAATGAACGCAAACAAAAAATTCGAAATTCAGTTTTGGCCTGTATGGCTTTCTGCTTTCTGGTGGGTTGTGCCGAACAGCAGCAATTCAAAGCGGTCGAGCAAATCTGTGTGCCGGATACGGGCAAGGCCGAGGCAATGCAGGCAGCCGAGGATGTTCTCGGCAAAATGCACTTTACTATCGACAAGGCCGATGCCGAGCGAGGGCTTATAAGAACCAGGCCACTGCCGGGCGCGCAAATCTTCGAATTCTGGCGCAGCGATAACGTCGGGGCCTTCAACTCTGCCGAGGCAAACCTGCACAGTATTCGAAGAGTTGTAGAATTAGATATAAGCCCCCGCGACTTGCCTGGCGGCAAGTCAGGCAGCGGGGGGCAATTGTATATCGGCTGCAATGTGAAGGTAAGCAGACTGTCCCTGCCTGAGCACCAAATCAGCAGCAGCGCACGGGCATACCAGATGTTTTCGCAAAGCAGCCCGGCAATGCAAATGTTAGAACTACACCCCCAGCAGAAAAAAGGTATGGCCTGGGTCGATTTGGGCAACGATACCAGGCTCGCAACAGAGATTTTGAAGCGGATTGAAAAGCAAATGAACCGTGAATAGTAAATCGAGCCACGAGCGACGATTTACGAGCGACGAGAGACGAAATATGAGAATATTAGTTTGCGGCGGAGCAGGATATATCGGCAGTAATATGACGGCGATGTTAGCTGCCGAAGGATATGAGCCGGTGGTTTTTGACAATCTAAGCACAGGCCATAGACGGGCGGTCGGGCACGCCGACCTTGTTCAGGGCGATTTAGCCGACTACGAATTGCTCGTTAAGACGCTCAAAAAATACAAAATCGAGGCGGTGATGCACTTTGCCGCCCTCATCGAGGTCGGCGAATCGGTACAGAACCCGCTTAAGTACTATCACAACAATGTATCCTGCACGCAGACCCTGTTGAGCGCGATGGAAGCGGCCGGTGCTCAGAAACTTGTTTTCAGCAGCACCGCCGCCGTATATGGCAAACCCGAGCGAGTGCCGATTACCGAAGATTCTCCGAAAAAGCCGATTAACCCTTACGGAGAAACCAAGTGGGCGGCTGAAAGAATGTGTCACTATCAAAGCCAAACGGGAAAACTGCGGTACGCATCTTTGAGATATTTCAATGCCTGCGGTGCAGGGAATAACGCCTCCCTCGGTGAAGACCATCGGCCTGAATCGCACCTGATTCCGCTGACTATCCAGGCGGCGATGGGAAAACGCTCCCAAGTCCCAATTTACGGAACTGATTATCCTACGCCGGATGGAACCTGCATTCGCGATTACATTCATATCGATGATTTGTGCAGGGCGCATCTGCTGGCATTGGACAAATTGGACCAAAGCTGCGAGTTGATATATAACTTAGGCAACAGCGAGGGCTATTCAGTTGCAGAGGTAATTGAAACGGTTAAAAAGGTTTCGGGTAAAGATTTTAAGGTCGTGGCTGCGGGCCGTCGGCCGGGCGATGCGCCAATACTAACATCCGACGCCACAAAGGCCAGGAATGAGCTCGGCTGGAGAACCGAATTGCCCGAATTAGAAAAAATAGTCGCCACCGCCTGGCAATGGCATAACGAACACCCTGACGGCTACACGGATTGAGCCATGATATGAGGTACGAGAAATGAACGAAATTTTTGTCGGTATCGATCTGGGCGGCACCAATATCAAAATTGGCTGCTTCGACTCCGAGCTAAAGCTTATTTGTAAAACAGCAGTGGCGACCGAAGCGGATATGGGACCGGACGTCGTAATTGACAAAATGGCCCAGACGGTCGAAAAACTGCTCGATGACTCGGGCCTTTCGCTGCAGGACATCACCGCAGTAGGTATAGGAACACCGGGACCGGCAAAATACACCGAGGGCATCATAATAAAGTCCACTAACATGCCAAAATTCAAAAACGTTCCAATCTGCCGAATGCTCAATGAAAAGCTCGGCGCACCCGTCGTTTTTGATAACGATGCAAACGTGGCCTGCTGGGGTGAATACGTTGTCGGGGCCGGTAAAGGCACCGGCGATATGGTCTTTTTTACGCTCGGTACGGGAATAGGCGGCGGAGTTATCAGCAACGGCAAGCTGGTGCACGGATGCGACGAAAATGCGGCAGAATTGGGACATATCATCATATACCCGGACGGCAGAAGATGTAACTGCGGACAAAAGGGCTGCGTGGAGGCGTATGCCTCCGCCGATGCGACGGCCAAAAGGGCAACCGAGGCGGTCGAAGCTGGAAACGAATCCAGCTTAAAAAAAGTGCTCGACGAAAAGGGCAAAATAACCAGCAAAGATGTTTACGAACACTTAGCCGGCGGTGATGAGCTGGCCAGGGAAATAACCGATGGGACGGCCAAAGCACTTGCACTTACTTGTATAAGTATGCTGCATATAACCGAGCCCAGGCGGATAGTCTTTGCCGGCGGAATGATTGCTGCCGGCGAACCGCTGCTCGCCCGAATAAAGGATTTCTTCAACGAATATATCTGGACTTTGAAGAAAGAGCCGGTCGAGATATGTTTTGCCACATTAGGAGAAGATGCCGGCATAATCGGTGCCGCCGCCCTGGCAAAGCAGGCCAAGGATGAGGGTAAATACAAATCAGGTTAACAAATTCGTCAGCTATGGCGCGACGGACTTCTCACAAGACCGCAACCGCGACAGCGCCGCTGCGACGATACCGGCGTTATTTGAAAATCGACCGGCTAAAAAATCATAACAATCTGTAAAGTTCCAAATATATACAAGGAGGAAAAACGATGAAACGACGTTCATTTCTGAAACTCGCCGGAGGTGCTTATACATCGGCCCTTCTGGGCTGGAATTCATCTTTTGCCCGGGGTGCCGGCACCGATGCGGCAACTGACAGCGTGTTTATCGACCGCAAAATGCTGCGCAATAGAAATCAAAACCGTTCGACCGTAGTCTGTCAAAATGGAATTGTCTGCTCCAGCCAGCCGCTGGCCAGTATGGCCGGCATCGACATACTCAAAGCGGGCGGCAATGCTCTCGACGCTGCGATTTGTGCCAATGCAATGTTGAGTGTGGTCGAGCCGATGAGCTGTGGGCCGGGAGGCGACCTGTTTGCCATCGTCTGGGTCGAAAAGGACAAGAAGCTGTACGGTCTCAACGCCAGCGGCCGCTCACCTTACGATTGGAGCCTGCGTGACGCCCTGGCACTCGGATTGAAGCGTATCCCGGCATACAGCCCTCTGTCCTGGAGCGTGCCCGGCTGCGTGAGCGGCTGGGAGGAACTGCGGCAGAGGTTCGGCAGCTTCAGCATGGCCCGGATTCTTGAGCCGGCTATTTATTATGCGCGCGAGGGGTTTGCTGTCTCTCCGATAATCGCCTGGTCGCCAATCGACGCTAAGAGATTTCCAACCCTCGCCCGCACGTTCTCGCCGGACGGCAGGGGACGACGCTTCGGGGAAATCTTCAAGAATCCGGATATGGCAAGCTTCTTTGAGACCATCGCCAAAGGCGGCGCAGCGGCTTTTTATCAGGGAGAAGTCGCCGAGAGAATCGTTAAGTTCTCAAAGGCACAGGGCGGACGCTTTTCGATGCGCGATTTTCGCGACCACACCGCCACGTGGGTCGAGCCGGCAGCCTCGAATTATCGCGGCTATGACGTCTGGGAGCTTCCGCCGAACGGCCAGGGCATTGCCGCCTTGCAGATATTAAATATGTTAGAGAATTTTGACATCCCATCATTAAGGCCGAACTCCGCCGAGCATCTGCATCTTTTCATCGAGGCCAAGAAACTGGCTTTCGAGGACCGTGCGGTTTACTACGCGGATATGGATTTCGCCGATGTCCCCTTAAAACGGCTTATCTCCAAAGAATACGGCAACCAGCGGGCCAAACTAATCAATCCCAGACGCGCCGCCCAAAAAGTTGCCGCGGGCAGGCTGACCGGCCCGTCCGACACCATTTACCTGACTGCCGCCGATAAAGAAGGCAATATGATTTCGCTCATCCAGAGTACTTACCACGGCTGGGGTTCGCATCTGGTGCCCGATGGTCTGGGCTTTTGCCTCCAAAACAGGGGAGAGCTGTTCTCGCTTAATCCGAACGACCTGAATAAACTGGAGCCGCACAAGCGGCCGTTTCATACCATCATTCCCGGATTTGTGACCCGGGGCGGCAAGCCCTTGTTTTCGTTCGGAGTGATGGGCGGCGACTTCCAGCCGCAGGGACACGCCCAGGTGCTGATGAACCTCATCGATTTCGGCATGTCGGTGCAGCAGGCCGGTGAACAACCCCGCGTCCAGCATTCCGAAAGCTCCACGCCCACCGGATACAGAATGGTCGGGCCGGGCACCGTGGCGTTTGAAAGACACATCGACGAGCCGGTAAAACGCAAACTGGCCGATATGGGCCACAAGCTCCGAGCCGGCGCAGGGGCGTTCGGCGGATATCAGGGCATCTGGCGCAAAGCAAACCCGCGCCGGTATTTCGGCGGCTCCGACCCACGCAAGGACGGCTGCGCGATAGGCTATTAGCCCGAATACTTAACACGGGGCTTAAGCTCCATCAGGGAAGAGGGCTGTCACCTTCACCCTTTGGCACTGTTATTTCGACAGTGTTCGACCTGACCAGGCCCGTCCATAGACGGTCCGATTTGTACTTCTGCGACATTCCGCGGTCAAACACTATGCTAACCCGAACAAGATATTTCCCGGGCGGCAGTGTGGCGAATGCAGAAACAGGTTCAGTTTCCGATTCATCATGACCGGGCTCAAACGTGAACATTTTGCCAAGCTTGCTACTATCCCATTGGGGGTGTTGGAACGTCCGCCAGTATCCCGGGCTGTCTCGCACTTCGAGAAAAAGCGGCCCCATTTCAACAATATCAAAAGGTTTGGAACCTGCGTTTTTGAAGTGAATTACAAGTTTTGGCTGGCCATCCGGCCGAACTTCTGACGACAGGACAAGTTGAAGCCCGTTAACAACCTCCGAAGAACATTCAACTATCTTCCCATTGCTGTCCTTGCCTACGTCGAAATGTATCAGATTACTTGCTATGCATTTTCTTCCATAATGACCGCCACCGTAGCCGCACAGAAACTCATATTCTCCTTCCGGCAAATCGAAGGTTATGCGAATCTGCTTCTTTTCGCCCGGCTTCAATACGAACTTCCGTGGTGGTGCATCTTCTTTAGCGAGGCTCCACGAGTATGGTATCCCTCGAGCGACACCGCTGCCACTGCCACCGTATCTTGCGATGTTCTCAATGCTTCTGCGTGTTAACAAAGCGACCGATGGCCCATCTGAGGGACTCAATTCCATAAGACGCAGTGGCTGCTTAGTCAGCAATGTTGGCGCAAGTTCTTCACTCAAAATCTCCCGGTCTTGCTCACTGGTATTCAGAAGCTCCATAATTACGCTTGGTCTTTCTCCATCCTTGAATGCAGGAAAACTACGCATCTTGATGCCCGCAACGGTAAACTTTTCTTTTGTCTGATATGGCCTCAGGTATTTAAACTTTCTTATGCGCCCGTCTCCAGGATTTACTGGCTGAAATACGTCCGTCGCATTGATTTCTACAAGCTGGCGTGCATGTGGCCGGAGCTGTTCTTTCACTGCTTCAGAGATGTACGTCAGGTAGATGCCCCGATATAGAATGCACCCGTCCCATCGGTCAAACACAACAACACCATAGTATTTGCCTGGACCTAAGTACTCGGCGTAACTGACCTCAAAACACACAGCCAACGTAAGAAGCCCCAGGAAGAATTTAATTATTCTATTCATTTCTATACCCTTTCTGTTCATTATCTATAGCTTCTTGTACAGCTATGGTCTGTTGCTTGGTTGCCTACGGCAACGCGCAACAAATTCATCAATTTAAATTGTACAAAGTTATATACTGAAAATGAAGCCTAAAGGCTTTTCTGCTTTTCCTCTTCTGAGAGCGTCTCGTTCAGCGAGCCGGAGCGGAAGCCCTGCAGGTCAACCGTTACGAACTTGAAGCCAAGCGATTTTAATTTTTCGACAATTGCCGAGCGGGCGGGCTCTGTTGTAATTTTCTCGATATCTTGCAAGTTGACTTCGATTCGAGCAATAGTGTCGTGATGGCGAACGCGAAATTCAACCAGACCAAATCCCTTCAGGAAGTCTTCGGCCTGCTCGATTTGTTTGAGCCGCTGCTCTGTAACTTTTAGACCATAGCTGATTCGCGAGGCAAGACAGGGTGACGCAGGCATATCAGCCGTAGGCAAATTCAAGTCTCTACTTAACTGGCGAATGTCGTTCTTGGTGAGCTTGGCCTCCGCCAGTGGCGAGCGGATCCCAAAGACCTTCATTGCGCGGTTGCCGGGACGGAAATCGTCGAGGTCGTCGTAGTTGGTCCC
>CAZWKM010000038.1:0-10058 GCA_964634165.1 uncultured Pirellulales bacterium
TATGTGCCTCCTGATACGGCGAAAATAGAATATGACTGGCATATCGCGCCGAGATTTGAGAAATGGCACTTGCATCTGCGTAAAATCGCTGCTTATTATCAGAAGCATCCGTTACCGGAAACAATGGAGCTTTTACCTCGGCAAAGCGATGAAAAAATGGACGCATATTCACCTGGCCGCCTACCTGACATAACCAATATGACCAGACAGTGGGTGCTCGCAATCCAGTCTTCACTTGGTAACTTTCTTCGTAGCAAGATTAAGCCCTCTGGTTCGTTACGCGTACCGAAGGACCTGCGGGAAATCAAGCTCAACTATGATCTAATCACCAGCAATAAGTTCACTCAGCGCCAGCAAGTTGATTTTGTTCTCGATAAATTGGGACTTGAAATTATCGAAATTACCGAGCAACGCAATGTCTGGGCCGCGCATTACGATGGAAGTCCTCTAAAGCCGTGGCGAGAAGTAAAAGCTCCTGTTCCAAACCCACAGAATGTTCCATCAAGACCAGGTATGGCCTCAACCTTCGGGCCCACCTCAATGAAACAACTTTTCGACGCTTTTGCCTATTGGCAAGACTACAACCTGACCGCTAATAAGGTTATCATTGTTGATGAAACCGGTCTGCCCTCCGAACCCCCGGTGCCACCCCGTCAAGAATCTGCTGTCAGCAGTGAATCACCTTACTGGGGCGGTGATGAATCAATCGAAATCGCTAAAAAGTGGTTCAAAGAGCAGTTTGGTGTTACTTTCACTGAAGAGACTCGCCTGATGACAGTTTATCTTGTCAGGAAACGTCAATGAAGATAGAACGAAAGCAAAAACGTATTTTTTGATGCTGGGCTTCCTTGGTTCGGCCTTTTTCAATTGATTATTGATTAATGTCCCCGCCTGCGCGGGGATGACAATATTAGGTTTTTGGGCAACCGCATTTGGGCAACCACATAGGATTGCCCCCTACCGGATGGCGGCGTGGTAACTTTGCAGTGACCTTACCGGGGCCGGGCCGGCTCGGCTGGCGGCGATGCCCTTAACGGCGGCGGCGGCAGCGGCTGTCGTGGTAATATAAGGGACCTTGTACCTGATGGCCGCCTTGCGGATATAAGAATCATCATATTTACTGAGCTTGCCGCTGGGGGAGTTTATAATTAGCTGAATCTCGGCGTTTTTAATGGCATCTACAATGTTTGGTCTGCCTTCGTGCATTTTGAGGATATGCTCGCTTTCGAGGCCATTATCTGTCAGGAAGCGGTGAGTGCCGTTGGTTGCCTTGATTTTGAAGCCGAGTTTCTGGAATTCTTTTGCGACTTCGAGGGCAGCGACTTTGTCTCCGTCGGTAACGGTCAAGAGGACGGTTCCCCGGGAAGGGAGATTTTGTTTTGCGGCCTGCTGGCTTTTGAAGAAGGCAAGCGCGAAAGAATCGGCCAGGCCGAGCACTTCGCCGGTCGAGCGCATCTCCGGCCCGAGAACCGGGTCAACTTCCGGAAACATATTAAAGGGGAAGACGGCTTCCTTTACGCCAAAGTGTGGAATCAAGCGTTGCTTTAAGTTAAGGTCGGAAAGTTTTTTACCGAGCATAAGCTGGGTGGCGAGTCGAGCCATAGAGATGCCGCAGACTTTGGAGACCAGCGGTACGGTTCGCGAGGCGCGCGGGTTGGCTTCAAGCACATAGACGGTGTCGTTGGCTATTGCATACTGCATATTCATCAGGCCGACGACGTTTAATTCCGTCGCTATTTTTCTGGTGTATTCGCAAATAGTGTCAAGATGTTTTTGAGGTATGCTGACAGGTGGAATCACACAGGCCGAGTCTCCGGAATGGATGCCGGCCAGCTCGATGTGCTCCATAACCGCCGGGACAAAGGCGTCAGTGCCATCAGAGATAGCGTCGGCCTCGGCTTCTATGGCGTTTTCCAGGAATTTGTCAATCAGGATAGGGCGCTCAGGTGTAACCTCGACGGCGGCAGCAACATAGTGTTTGAGCATATCTTCGTCGTGGACTACTTCCATACCGCGTCCGCCGAGTACGTAGGACGGTCTTACCATTAAGGGATAGCCGATTCTTTCTGCGATTTCAATGGCTTCGTCAAGATTGCTTGCCATACCGGATTCGGCTTGCGGTATGTTCAGGTTTTCCATCATTGCGCGGAAGCGGTCGCGGTCCTCAGCCAAATCTATTGTCTCAGGTGATGTCCCGATTATGCGAACGCCTGCCTGTGCCAGCTCGTTGGCGAGATTGAGAGGAGTCTGGCCTCCGAACTGGACGATGACGCCTTCGGGTTTTTCCTTTTCATATATGCTCAATACATCCTCAACAGTGAGCGGCTCAAAGTAAAGCTTGTCAGAGGTATCGTAATCCGTTGAGACAGTTTCAGGATTGCAGTTGACCATAATCGACTCAAAGCCCTCGTCGCGCAGGGTAAAGGCGGCGTGAACGCAGCAATAGTCAAATTCGATTCCCTGGCCGATGCGGTTGGGGCCTCCGCCTAAGACCATTATCTTGCGTTTTTTGCTGACCTGGACCTTGTCCGGAGCGTTATAGGTGGAGAAATAATAGGCGGCATTTTCGACACCGCTGACAGGGACAGGTTCCCAGGCCTCGACAACGCCTAAAGAAATACGGCGCTGCCGGATTTGACTTTCCGGGATGCCGAGTAGTTTGGAGAGATATAGGTCTGCGAAACCGTCCTTCTTGGCCTGTATTAACAGCTTATCGGGAAGCTGTTTGCCCTTGTACTTCAGTATTTCTTCCTCGAGCCGGACAAGCTCCTGCATTTGTTTAATGAACCAGCGTTTGATGTGCGTTTTCTCGAAGAGGGCATCGATGTCAGCACCTTTGCGGAGTGCTTCATACATAATGAACTGTCGCTCACTTGATGGTGCGCTTAAAAGGTTCATCAGTTCATCCAGAGGGAGATTGTGGAAATTTTTGGCGAATCCGAGACCGTGACGACCGATCTCGAGAGAGCGGATGGCCTTCTGGAAGGCCTCCTTGTAATTTTTGCCGAGGCTCATCGCCTCGCCGACGGCGCGCATTTGTGTGCCGAGTTTGTCCTCTACGTTTTTGAATTTTTCAAAAGCCCACCGGGCAAACTTGACTACGACATAATCGCCGGAGGGGGTGTATTTCTCAAGCGTTCCTTCTCTCCAGTACGGTATCTCATCGAGCGTGAGCCCACCCGCGAGCAATGAAGAAACGAGGGCTATTGGAAAGCCGGTGGCTTTTGAGGCAAGAGCCGATGAGCGTGATGTTCTTGGGTTGATTTCGATTACGACGACCCGGCCGGTGTCCGGGTCGTGAGCAAACTGGATGTTAGTGCCGCCTATGACCTCGATGGCATCGACAATGTCGTAGGAATATTTTTGCAGTTGTTTTTGCAGTTCCGGGTCGATGGTGAGCATAGGGGCGGTGCAGTATGAGTCTCCTGTGTGGACGCCCATTGCATCGACGTTTTCGATAAAGCAGACGGTTATCTTCTGGCTTTTTGCATCGCGGACGACTTCCAGCTCCAGTTCCTCCCATCCGATAACAGATTCTTCGATGAGGATTTGTCCGACAAGACTTGCGGAAAGGCCCCGAGCAGCGACGATGCGCAGCTCTTCGACATTGAATACTGCGCCGCCGCCGGTGCCGCCCATAGTGTATGCCGGGCGGATGATAACGGGGTAACCGAGTTCTTCAGCGAACTTTTCCGCTTCTTCTACGCTAAAAGCTAATTTGCTTTCCGGCATCTCAATACCGAGGCGGTTCATTGTTTCTTTAAATGCACCGCGGTCCTCGCCGCGCTTAATAGCGTCGATCTGAACGCCAATTACTTTGACGCCATATTTTTCGAGCACGCCCGCACGAGCAAGCTCGGAAGACAGATTAAGTCCGCTCTGGCCGCCAAGGTTGGGCAGTAGGGCGTCGGGTCGCTCCTTTTCGATGATTTTTGTCATAGTCTGGAGGTCAAGCGGCTCGATATAGGTTGCGTCGGCCAGGCCGGGGTCGGTCATAATGGTTGCCGGGTTTGAATTGACCAGCACTATCTTATAGCCTAACTTGCGGAGCGCCTTGCAGGCCTGGGTGCCGGAGTAATCAAATTCGCAGGCCTGGCCAATGACGATGGGGCCGGAGCCGATAATCATAACTTTTTCTATGTCGTCTCGTTTCGGCATACTTAATTCTCCTGGTTTTTAACATTTTCAGCAACTATTTTGCATGAGGCGCACATATATTGTGGAGGATTAAACTACATAGAGGTTGAGCTGTCAAATAAGAAAAGTTTATAAGCCGGGTAAGCAGAATCGATTCTTGAATATCCCTCGGCATCGGTTGTTAGCCGGGCATCTGCGTAGTAGGATTGTTTAGAAAAAGTGAAACTGCCTTTGCAAATCAGAAATTTGCTATACTGGTGTGCAGCCGATCTTAGCCGATCCAGCAAAATTCTATCAGCTTTGCAGGGCGGTAAACTCGAAACATTCCCTTTACTGCCCCCGCTTTATTACCCTGATTGTGTCAGAGCCCTCAAACTTCGTGCCATCAATAAGCTCGCCACTGACGGTCAGCTCTACCAGGCCTTCAACATCTTTTAGCATCTGCTGGGTTTGGTATCGGCTCAGTTTGACAAGCAGCTTGTTTGCCTCCTGGTTGGTTCTGCTCCACACTGGCCCGATTTCTTCATTTTCATTTAGAACAATAGTTTCAGTATCTATGTCGCCAATACCGTATTCGCTTGGAAGTTCGATAGTGCAGCTAATCCAATTTCCATTGCTTTCAAGATTTAGAGTTTTGGGCATTATTTTCACAGTGGCAGGTATTGGTGGCACAAATTCGTCAGCGCCGATGTCTATTTTCTCACCTAATACGCGTGGGTTTCCGTCGATGTCGGTTTCATCAGGCCCCAAAACAAAGTCAGGGTCGCCGGCATCAATGCAAGGAGATTCTTCAAGCAAATGATAATCGTTGCTATCAGGATTAACAAAGCATGGGTCAGCGTTGATGTTGCCCTCACCCCATTCCACGGTGCAACCATCAGCAAGTTTCACATTCTGCTCACCGCCCTGAATGTCGCAATATGAAATCTGGATTGAGGTAGGATCGCCCATGTTGCCGACCATTATCTCTGATGCATACGGCGCCGTATCGTCCCAAAGAATACTGTGACTTATTGACAGATTACTTGAGTTGTAGCAGTAGATGGCTCCTGCCGAATTGGAGGCAACATTTCCACTAATGGTGCAGTTGACAATAAGCGGATTGCCGAGAACGTGGCTGTAAATTGCGCCACCATAAGGAGCGAAGTTTCCACTGATAATGCAATTTCTTATTGTGGGACTGCTGCCATTTAAGTATATGCCGCCGCCGCCACCACCGACCACTGCTGTGTTTGCTATGATTTGGCAGTTAGTAATCACAGGATAACTGCTGCCGTTTGTACATGCAATACCGCCACCGCGGACTGCTGAGTTGTTCCTAATGACACAGTTGGTAATCAAGGGACTGCTATTGCTGTAGGAGTAAATCGCGCCACCTAACATACCATACCCATTGGTAATGGTAAGTCCGGCTACTTTCGAATTAGCGTCTTCGCCCCTGTAGAAAATAAAGCCGCGATCCTTGCCCTCACAGTCGATGACCGTGCTGTTTACGATCTGTGGGTCGGTGGGGTCGGTGCTGCGGACCGTAATTGCCTTGCCATTGAACTTTATGCCGCGATTGTCCGGGCCGGAATGTATTCCAGCAGCGATGACCACCGTGTCAAAGTCCTGGCAAGCTTCGATGGCAGACTGAATGGTGGGATATTTTTCAGTAGGCACATGGTAAACGGCTGCCAGTGCCGAATTGGCGATTAGGACAGCAAGAAAACAAATTGTTATTCTTTTGTGTTTCATTTTTCTTTACCTAAACTTTCTTTTGAGTGAAATTACTCACCATTAAAAACTTAAAGTACAACTTCAGAATAAGAGCTGGGAACGTAATACAGTATTATCTCTGGTCCGAAACCTGCCGGCATCTGGTCGGTCCCTGAACGGTTGAAGAAAAGGTCGCTGTTGCCGCTTAAGGTCATAGGATTACCGGAATAATTAATTACTGAGCCATCAATTGTTCCCCCTGCATTGCCGAAGAATTCAATACCATTGGCAGCAATGGCACCATTCAGAGTATCGAAGTTTCCGCCGAAGGATATACTAAAGCCGGGAGCCATAAGGAACGTGCCGGTTTCATTGCGGAGTTGCTCAAATTGCATTTCTTCCGGTAGGTCAGTGACTGGATAGCTGACAACGGTGCCCAGAAAATCTATCCGATTTGTTCCGGAGTTATCGTTCAAATCGCCATTGCCGACAATGATGCCGGTTATTGTAGTATTTCCGGTAAAGGTGACAATGTTGGGGGCCTCGATGAAGACGATGCCTCTGAATGTTACATTGCCGAAAGTAATGGGGTCGGTTCCGGCGGGTATTATTACGTTTTCATATTCCGCCAATACATTGTTGGGGTCGTAAGTATTCTGAACATAGTGCCTAAAATAGTTGGGCTCCGGGACGGGGAATTCGGTTGGCGGAACGCCTTTGAAAACGTGGTCGTAGGCTTCGGGAGCAGTTTCGCCGCCTATGGTGGCCTGTCCTCCCTGTAAGTTAACAGTGGCGTCGGGATTTGTGATGTGGACGTCGCCGGCGATTGACGAGTTGCCGATGATTTCAAGGGCGTTAGCATCTTCGCTTTCGATATAGACACCCGCATCGAGCTCGACGTTTGCACCGCTCATTTCGATGTTACCGTGTAAATTCAAGGCCCCTTTGGTTGCGACACCGTAATCGAAAACTGTATGGGCTCTTGTTCCGAAATTGTAGTTGACCCTTATAGTTCGTTGCACCGCTCCGGCAGAACCGGTTATGTCCATTTGTAGTATATCGATGTCGCCCGTTGTCTGAATTTCCGCGGAGAAATATTGTGCCGGCGAAGAGTATAGCACAACTGGATTTCCGCCACTGCCAATTGAGATGCAGTTGGCATCGACAACAATCGGTATGTTTGAAATGCCGTTTACTGTCAAATCATCCTGTAAAAAGTTCGCCAGACAGCTAAATCTGTCTTCC
This sequence comes from uncultured Pirellulales bacterium, assembly GCA_964634165.1. Taxonomy (GTDB): domain Bacteria; phylum Planctomycetota; class Phycisphaerae; order Sedimentisphaerales; family Anaerobacaceae; genus JAUVYQ01. The sequence goes on from CAZWKM010000038.1 coordinate 7,081, forward strand.
GGCTGTGTAGTGCCGGGCATATAAATGCGCCCGAACCAGAAACGAAGAATGTCAAGACCGGATTCAGCGCAGGCGTGGGAGTGATTGGCCTTGCGCTGGTTATCGGCGAGCTGTAGATTTGTGCCGGACATCGCTGCCATTGAGACAGCCAGGGCAGAGAATATGAGTACGAATATCATTGATATGATAAGCGCAGCGCCCCTCCGACGGACTATTTTTTTTATGATTTTCATTTTTCCCCCTCCGGAAAAACACCCCCATATTAGAAAGAATTTTAGCAACTTCTATGGTGCCGATTAAACTATAAAATAATGTTCAGATAAAGGCAAAGAAGTTGGCCTAAATAATGCCAAAAATATGTAGTTTGCCTTTTATTGTCCGATAATACCAGTTTGAAACGGCGAAGAATGTTATTATAAGGTGTTTTCTTGTTCCGCGAAATATGAACTGCGGGCAAACGGTGCGGAGATGACCCACGAAAAGCCAAGGTCAATTGCCCTTTGTTTCCACCAGTCGAATTTTGCAGGGGGAACATACTCGACAACTTCAAGCGAATTTTTTGATGGTTTTAGATATTGGCCGATTGTGATTCTATCACAGCCCACGTTTCGCAAATCTATTAAGACCTGCTCGACCTCGGCGTCGGTTTCTCCCAATCCGAGCATAATTGAGGATTTGGTCTGGATACCATTGTAGGTTTCTCTGGCTATTCTGAGCAGATTTAAGGAGCGTTGATAGTTTCCGCCGGCTCTGGCAACCGGGTACAGAGATGGAACCGTTTCGACATTGTGAGCGAATACGAAAGGTAAAGCATCGCGGAGAATTTTTAGGGCCCGGGCCTGGCAGTTGCGAAAGTCAGGCGTCAGTATTTCAAATTTTACCCCGTTAGAAATCTTCTCCCTTCTCGCCGTATTCTTATCGGTTTGTGAATTTCTAACGGGGTGAATATCCGAGCACCACTGCCTTACTTCGTTAATGCAATCGCGGAAATGGCTGGCGCCGCCATCGGGCAAATCATCGCGGTTGACGCTGGTAATTACGAGGTATTTCAGGCCCATTTGCTTTGCCATTTCAGCTATCCGGGCCGGCTCGGTCGGATCCGGCGGGGCGGGTTTGCCCGCCTCTACCGAGCAAAATCTGCAATTTCGTGTGCAGATGTTGCCCAAAATCAAGATTGTTGCTGTGCCTCTATTCCAGCATTCGCCACGATTGGGACAATTGGCATTATTGCATATTGTCTCCAGGCCCAGAGAGCTTAATAGATTATCAGTGCGGTTGTAGGTCTCGCCGGCTGGTAAAGGCCTGCGCAGCCAGGGCGGCAGTTTTCGTAGCTCGCCGCTCGTCTTTCGTCTCTCGTTTTTCGTGTTTAGCTTCATCAGAAGTGCCTTATGAGTAATTGGGACAATTTTTCCTTTACCGAATTCATTGAGTATTGCGTACCGGTCTCTTTCAATACCGATGTTATTTCTACGCCATCCAGGCCGCACGGTACTATATAATCGAAAATGCTCAGGTCATTTTGGATGTTTATCGCCATACCGTGATAGGTTACAAATTTCGATACGCGTGCGCCGATGGACGCAATTTTTTTATCGCCGACCCATAGGCCGGGAAAGCCCTTTCGTCTCCGGCTGCTGACGCCTAATTGCTGCAGCAGCTCTGCGCCTATCGCTTCGAGCTCTCGGATGTATTCGCTGATGCCGAGGCCAAGCTCCTGCAGATGCAAAATGGGGTAAAAGACCAACTGGCCTGGATTGTGTGCTGTTGTGCCGCCGCCTCTGCGGATATCAACTACGTCAATATGCTTCTTTCTCAGGGTATCGCGACTCGCCAGCAGTTTGTTGGCACTTTTCCGGGCACCGAGAGTAATGACAGCAGGGTGCTCGGTGATTAGAACGGTATTTGGTATTTCGCCCCGGCGTCTTTTTTCGCGCAATTCGTGCTGTTGCTGCAGAACCTCTCGATAATCGGCAAGTCCGAAATCATAAACGCGAAAGGGACAGTTTGTAGTTTTTTGAGCCACGGCTTTCACTGATTTTAGTTCGTAGTTCATAGTTCGTAGTATCTGGTTCTTTCGACACAAATTCCAGGGAGTTTATTTTAACCGCGGATTGCACGGATGTCACGGATTTTTTCACAGATAAGCAAAACAGCTTTACACTCCCGTTCTTTTTCTGTATAATACAGCATTATGCAGAAGTTTCACATTTACATTGAAACAAGTGTTTGGAGTTTTGCTTTTGCAGAAGATGTGCCGGATTATAAAGCTGACACATTAACATTCTTTGAACTCTGTAAAAAACGAGCATTTGAACCCTATATTTCCAGAGCGGTTTTAAGTGAAATTCAGCATTCCGATGCGCCGTTACGAAAACGCTTGGAAGTGCTTGTTCGCGACGTAAAGCCGGTGTTGCTCTCTACATTACCGGAAGCGGAAAGTCTTTCGGAAGCATTCCTTCGCGAGAATGTTGTTCCTGTGGGCAAGCCGGAAGATGCCCGGCACGTCGCGATTGCTTTGGTTTACGGTCTGGATGTGCTCGTTTCGTGGAACTTCAGACATATTGTAAACATAAGACGCGAAGAATGTTTCAACGCTGTTGCTCTTCTCGAAGGCTACCATCACTATCTTCGCATTGTCAGTCCTAAGGAGTTAATTTATGACGATGAAATCTCGTGAAAGCGAAATGCTCGGCCGGGTGCGCCGCTGGCGGAAAAAGGCCTATCACGTGGATAAAACGAAGCCTTTGTCCGAACGGGCAAAGGAGGACGGAAAATTGGCCCGGGAATTTCACCTGCCTCTGGTTCAGACGCACAAGGCCGGCCCTGCCCACCGACAGTAAAGCTTGTGCCTGCGAAAGCAGGCATCAGTGGTTTATTTCACAGGCAAAGAAAAAGGGCTGGATTGACCAGCCCTTAATTTGCGAATTAAATTGACATGTCATTCCTGCGAAAGCAGGAATCCATACTTTCATTTGCTT